>CAMAHO010000119.1 GCA_945834545.1 uncultured Lachnospiraceae bacterium
TCATTTACCTGTACAGGAGTCTTGCCGATTTCCTCAGAAATTTTCTTGATGGTATCTACTGTCTCCTGAGGAGTGTTAACACCAGCAATCACCTCAACCAACTTCATACGATCAGCAGGATTGAAGAAATGCATACCAATCATAGGACGATTTAAGCCATTTCCAATCTCAGTGATGGAAAGAGAAGAAGTATTGGAAGCGAATACACACTCAGGCTTGCAGATCTTGTCAAGTTCAGCAAAGGTAGTCTTCTTTACTTCCATATTCTCAAATACAGCCTCTACGATCAAATCGCAGTCAGCACACAAATCCTCTTTCAAACCAGCTGTAATCTTAGCTACAATTCCGTCAACTACTTCCTGGGTCATTTTGCCTTTCTCAACGAGCTTAGCGTAACCCTTTTCAATCTTAGCCTTACCACCGTCAGCCCACTCCTGCTTTACATCGCAAAGAGCTACTTCATACCCTTCAGTCTGTGCAAAAGCCTTTGCAATACCCTGGCCCATAGCACCGGCACCAATAATACCAACCTTCATTTCCATTTCCTCCTAAATATTTTTTCTATCTGTTCTTAAAGGGAACAACCTTTAATTTCTTTTCCTTATCCTTCTCTAAGAAGTTGCCCATGCCAGCCTTCTGATCCTCTGTCTCGAAGCAGTCACCAAAAAGCTTCTCCTCAATCACGATAGCCTGATCCATATCCACGTCAAGACCTTCGTTGATTGCCTTCTTGCAGTTGCGAACTGCAATAGGTGCATTCATAGCAATGCCTGCTGCCATCTTCTCAGCTGCTGCAAGCAAAACCTCTTTTGCAGTCTTCACTACATTGCCCTGCTCATCTGTCTCGGCAGAGTACACTTCATTTACAAGGCCGATTCTGTAAGCATCCTTTGCCTTGATATTGCGTGCAGTGTAAATCATCTGCTTCGCCATACCGGCACCTACCAGACGCGCAAGTCTCTGTGTACCACCGAAACCGGGGGTTATGCCAAGGCCAACCTCAGGCTGACCAAAGACTGCATTGTCGGAGCAAAGTCTGATGTCACAGCTCATGGAAATCTCACAACCGCCACCCAGAGCAAAGCCGTTGATAGCTGCAATAACCGGGATAGGGAAGGTCTCCAGCTTGCGGAACACATCATTACCCTTCTTGCCGAAAGCCTCACCCTCTGCCTTTGTGAGAGTGCTCATCTCGCCGATATCAGCGCCGGCAACAAAAGACTTTTCTCCTGCTCCGGTAAGTACTAAAGCACGAACTTCCTCCAAGTTAACAGCATCAAGAGTAGCGCTCAATTCATCAAGCACCTGGGAATTCAGTGCATTTAATGCTTTCTCACGATTGATGGTGATGACTGCATATGCACCCTTCTGCTCATACAAAATGTAATCCATGTTTTTTTCCTCTCTTATTTACGCGAAAAAGCGGAAACGCACAAAGGTGCCTTTCCGTTTTTCGCTATTTGTTTCTACAATTAATCTTCAATCTTTACGATGGTAGAGCAACCCATACCACCACCGATACAAAGAGTAGCAAGTCCGGTCTTAGCACCCTTTGCCTGCATCTCGTGAAGAAGAGTAACCAGGATACGGCAACCAGAAGCCCCAACAGGATGTCCAAGAGCAATTGCACCACCGTTAGGATTTAACTGCTTGTCAACATCGATGCCAAGATCTCTTCCTACTGCGATAGACTGAGCAGCAAATGCCTCGTTTGCTTCGATGATGTCGAAGTCCTCAATCTTCATGCCAACCTTGTCCATTACCTTCTTGGTAGAGTAAACAGGACCGATACCCATTACCTCAGGACGGCAGCCTGCAAGACCACCTGCCACGAAGGTAGCCATAGGCTTAACGCCAAGCTCCTTGGCCTTCTCCTCGCTCATAACAACGATAGCTGCTGCACCGTCGTTGATACCGGAAGCATTACCGGCAGTAACAAAACCGTCTTTGTTGATTGCACGCAATTTTGCAAGAGCTTCCATAGTAGTACCTGCACGAGGGCCTTCATCTACCTTGAACTCAACCATTTCTTTTTTCTTCTTTACCATTACAGGTACGATTTCCTTCTCGAAAGCACCATTCTTCTGTGCTTCCTCAGCCTTCTGCTGGCTCTTAAGAGCAAACTCATCCAGCTCTTCTCTGGTGATTCCCCACTCACGACAGATGTTGTCAGCGGTGGTAATCATATGATAGTTGTTGAATGCATCCCAAAGTGCATCGTTTACCATGGTATCTACCAAGGTACCATTGTTCATTCTATAACCGAAACGGCCCTGCATCATAGCGTAAGGAGCCATGGACATGTTCTCCATACCACCAGCTACAACGATATCAGCGTCGCCAGCCATAATCATCTGTGCAGCCTGGTTTACACAGTTAAGACCGGAACCACATACCACATTCATGGTAACAGCAGGTACTTCGATAGGAAGTCCGGCTTTAATAGAAGCCTGACGAGCTACATTCTGTCCCTGACCAGCCTGGATTACACAACCCATATATACCTGATCAACATCCTCAGGCTTAACACCTGCTCTGTTCAGTGCCTCCTTGATAACAATAGCACCTAACTCTGCAGCAGGAGTCGTGCTTAAGGATCCGCCCATAGTACCAATCGCAGTACGGCAAGCGCCAGCTAAAACAACTTTCTTTGCCATTTCTTCTTCCTCCATTTTTGATGTTTTTGAAAAGATTGTTATTTTTTTGTCATAAACTATGTATAGTTTAACATATACCTTATTTATTTGCAATGGGCTTTGCAAAAAATGTCAAAAAAAGCCACCGGAAAGTGTTTCCTTTCCGATGACTTTCTCTACTTTCTTAAATTCAATTATGCAAAACCAGCTTTATACCTCCGGCTCAATCAAACCATAGGTATCGCCCTTTCTTTTGTAGACAACATTCACCTGCTCCGTCTCAGCATTGATAAATACATAGAAGTTATGTCCCAGCAGTTCCATCTGAACGCAGGCATCCTCAGGATACATAGGCTTGATATCAAATTTCTTGGTACGAACAATCTTCACCGTATCCTCGTCCAGATAGTCGTTTTCAACATACATTTTGCTGAAGGAAGCTTCTGCCTGCTTCTTATCAACCAATTTATTCTTATATTTCTTTAATTGTCTCTCGATAATCTCTTCCACAAGGTCGATGGAAACATACATATCATTGCTTACCTGCTCGGAACGAATGATGCTTCCCTTTACAGGAATGGTTACCTCAATCTTTTGTCTCTCCTTTTCCACACTCAAGGCTACGTGAACCTCTGTATCCTCCTTGAAATACTTGTCCAGCTTTCCAAGCTTGTCCTCAACTGCACTTGTCAAACCCGGTGTAACCTCAATATTTCTTCCTATGATAATAAATTTCATATAATCATCCCCTTTATGTATTTATTGTATGTGCATTATACCATATTTTTCGTCCAACTTGCAACAATTACCGGAGTTTTTGTATTATTTTTTATTCTTTCTGTGTCAAGAAGAAAAACTTATTTTTTTCCCCATCACATCATTTTTATATATTATTCACAAAACATGAGTTCGCCTTATATCGACAAAACAATCCGAGAATCGACTCATTTTTCTGTGGATAATGTGTATAACTTCGTGTATAAGTAAGTTTTTGGGATTTATTGGCAATTACTTATGTGGATAAATACACAAATGTCATTTTTTCATTTTTTATCATTTCTATAAATTTTTGTGAAATGTACACAAGGCAGAAAGAATGCAATGTTTTTTTGCATTTTGAAATAATTAGACAATTAGGTTAAAAATAAAAAATACCTTGGGAACTTCCCAAGGTATTCTTCTTACTATTAGAATATACGTCGAATAGCCAATATTTTCTTTGTCGTTGCACTGGATACGATAATTCCTGTTTTCGGAGTAGACGCGTGAACAATCTGACCATCTCCAATATAGATACCTACGTGACCGGAATAACATATGATATCGCCAGCCTGTGCATTCTCAATACCATCTACCGCATAGCCCTGTTTCCTGTCTGCTGCGGAAGAGTGTGGCAGGCTTACTCCAAAGTTTTCGTAGACACTCATAACAAAGCCGGAACAATCGGTTCCTTTTGTCAAGCTGCTTCCACCATATACATACGGATTTCCCACAAACTGCAATCCGTACTCTGCTACCGACTTACCCATCTCTGAGCCTTCTCCTACAGAATAGGTAACTGTATCGTTTTGCTTTTGAGAACCGGTATTGTTCTTTTCCTTTGCCGCAGCTGCCTCACGTGCCTTGCGTGCTGCTTCTTTTTCTTTCGCAATACGTGCAGCTTCCTCTTCCTTGGATTCCGCATGCACAAACTCGGTAAAGATCTTTATGTATTCTTTGGAAACCCAACCGCTTCCTTCCAACACATCTACCTTAGCCCAGCCTTCTGTCTCCTCTGTGATAACTAACTCCTCATCCATAGGAATCAAGGTGATACAAGCAGACTGCGTAGTAGCCTCGCTACGAACCTTAAGTGTGGTAGTAGTCACCTTTGCAAATCGGGTTCCTACCTCCTTTGCCAGCTGGTTGGCTTCTTCTCCGGTGACACAATACTCACCCTTCACATATCCTGTAACTGAACCGGACTCTATCAGATACCAGCCGTTTTCTTCTCCCAGAAACTCTCCCACCGAATTATTGTACAGCTTTCCAAGAATCTCTCCCTTTTCATCCGGTGTGTTTCTGATATTGACATACTTGGAAACCTGGGCAATCACCAGATTCTCAAAGGTTTCCTCCTCCGGCTCTTTCTTCGCAAGACGCTCTTGCGGAATATCCTGCAGTTCCAGCTGTTTTTCAATTTTTGCAACGCTCTTATCAGCAGTTGCCACCACAGTTTCTAATTTATTTCCATAAGCCAGCCCCAGCTCTGCCCCACCACTGGGCAGAACGGTGGTTGCTGCTTTTGCTGTGGAGCCAAAGCCTCCCACAGTCAGTGCAAGCGCTAGCGCCGACGCTATGATTTTCGCTTTCTTGTAGTACATTAATGCCTCCGCTAAATGTTAACAAAAGTTTTTGAATTATTACGAATTTGTTACAACCCTTAATAAATTTATCATTCTTTGTAACATCTGTCAACCTGAAATTCGCGAAAATCCTAGCTATTTTGCTGGCAAATAATTACTTTTCTGCCTGCTGTTTGGCAAGATAATTCCCCACACTTGCCACAGCATTTGCCCCATCCGCAACGGCTGTAATCACCTGTCTGATGGGCTTTTTCCTGATGTCTCCTGCTACAAACAGGCCGGGCAGGCTGCTTTCACAGGTTTCATCGGCCAATACATAACCCTTCTCATCGCATTGCACCATATCTGAAATCAGCTCCGACTGTGGATGAATTCCGACAGCGATAAAAACTCCCTGCAGTTCAAGTGTCTTTTTTTCCTGGTTCTTGATATCTCTAACCACTAACCCGGTTACCATATCCTCACCGCAAATCTCTTCCGCCACATGACTGTACAGAATCTCCACATTGGGACAATTAAGGAGCTCCTGTTGCAATACATATGCGCCTCGGAACGCATCCCTTCGGTGAATCAGATACACCTTTTCGCAGCCTCTTGCCAGATAAATGGCATCCTCCAGGGCCACATCTCCGCCTCCTACAACAGCGACGGTTCTGCCCTTGAAGAAAGCTCCGTCACAGGTTGCACAATAGGAAACCCCCATCCCAGAAAGCTCCTCTTCCCCCGGCACTCCAAGCTTTGCATGCTGAGCTCCTGTGGCAACAATAACAGCCCTGGCTTCCAGGCTCTCGTCCTGACATACGACAACCTTGGAATTCCCCTTATCCTCCATTCTTTCAATGTCCTTCACCAGCACCGGGACCTGAAGCTTGTCCACGTGCTCTCTGAATTTCACTGCCATATCCATACCACTGATTCCAGGCATCCCTAAATAGTTGTCCACCTCATAGGTGTTCATCACCTGCCCTCCGCTAATGGGACTTCTATCTACTATAGCTACATGCATGCCGGCGCGCTTGGCATAAACCGCTGCACTCATCCCTGCAGGGCCAGCACCGATAATCAACAAATCATACATTATTTCTTCCTCCATCTGTCTCAGAACTGTTATACCTTAATCCTCCTATATCATCATTGTGTACCCGCCAGGGATTTGTATATTTATTTTCAGACGCGCTTTCGCTCGAATCGCACCGTAGCGGTACATAAGCGAGCAGAATACGCTCGCTAAGTACCGACGGTGCTACACGGTCTGAAAACAAACATACAAATCCCTGGCGGGTACACAATGATGATGTGGGAGGTATAAAAAAGTGTATCAGTTTCATTCTGGAAAAGCAAGTTTTACCGTGTTATACTAAATGGGGATTTGATATGTAAGATAATAGATAAGGAGTTTGTTATGTCTAAGAATATATTGATCACAGGAGCCAGCCGTGGGATTGGAAAGGCAATTGCCTCCCTGTTTGCCAAGGAGGGCTACCATGTATATATGTGCTGTAAGTCTCACTACAGTGACCTGAAACAGCTGGCTATTGCATTAAGTGCTAAGCATTCCGTCCTGTGTCAAGCCTTTTGTTGTGACGTCAGCGACTATTCCCAGGTGGAAGCTATGTTTCAAGCACTGCCGCCCATGGATATCGTGGTTAACAACGCCGGCATTTCCAGCCTTCAACTGCTCACAGACACTAGTCCGGAGGAATGGGAGCGGATCTTAGGCACCAATCTAAGCAGTGTTTTCTATACCAGCAGGCTGGCTGTCCCTCCCATGCTTTGCAAAGGAGGAGGCCACATCATCAACATCTCCTCTGTCTGGGGAACTGTTGGTGCTTCCATGGAAGTAGCCTACAGCGCCTCCAAGGGTGGTGTGAATGCCTTTACCAAAGCCTTAGCCAAAGAGCTGGCTCCCAGCCATATCCAGGTAAACGCCATTGCCTGCGGATATATTGATACGGAAATGAATTCCCATCTTTCTGCCGAGGAGACTGCTGCCCTATGCGAAGAAATCCCTGCCGGAAGGGCAGGGACTCCTGAGGAGGTAGCCAAGCTTGCTCTTATGCTGGCTTCCTCTCCCACATATTTTACCGGCCAGATTCTCACCCTGGACGGCGGTTGGACATA
>CAMAHO010000120.1 GCA_945834545.1 uncultured Lachnospiraceae bacterium
TGGGTAATTTAAAGGGATATGAGAAATACTATTTTGAGGCTAACAGTGCTTTTAATCGAAGAATTTCATCTTCCTGTTTTTGGATTGTCTCCATAGCTTTTGCCTTTTCGGTAGAGAGTTGACTATACTTGGTGGTAAGTAGAGTATTTCTCGTTAGAAGCTGCGCTTTCTCCTCCGTTAGCTGCGCCTTTTCCTCTGCTAACTGGTCTCTTTCCGCAGCGGTATCCTTCAAGGCCTTGTCAATGGTGCGTTGGTACTTATAGTATTCCTCCCGGGCATAGCACTGCTGGCGAATCAGTTCATCAGTATTGCATTCAAAAAGTGCCTGCGTTGCCTGCATCAATGTTTCATTTCCTTCCGCAATCATTTTGATTTCCTCCCATGTGGTAGCCTTAAAGAGCTTGGCCCAGCGGTCAATCTCAAAGAGCTTGTCCTCTTCGGTGGCCAAATCTATATGAGATAAGTCTACCACACGAAGACAAAGCTTGTCACTAAATACTTTGTGACTTTTTACATTTAATAGTTTATAAGTTGCATAAAATTCTGTATAATCAGAGAAAAGTTGAAAGTCAAGAAAGCCGATGTGAATTACCGGAAGAGCTAAGAGATAAGACTGCCCACTATAAAGCTGGTCAAAGGTGCGACAAAGATAGCTAAGAGACCGGTCAGTCCAGTTAAGCTCGTTGACCACCTGCATTTCCAGGTTGATATGAGTATGAATTTCATTTATGCATTTGAATGGACAAACAAGATATGATAGACTATATTTTAGGTGGTGAATGGGTGGAAAGGATTCTCCCTACAGCATGGACGAAGAAAGCATAGTACGATTTACAGCATTCTCAACATAGATGTCTGAGACGACGAAAGGAAAATAGCCCCATGAATGATAAAATGAAATCACTAATCACATTTCTAAAGAAAAACTGGCTAAATATCGGCATCATCTTAGGTGCAATCATTATGGTTATCGCCGCTGTCAACATCGGCTTGTCACTGTTGGATTATCAAAAGGCCAGTACTGTTTATGATGATCTTGAGCAGGATTATGTAATCGTTGCAGACCAGGAGAAAAAGGAAGATAAAAACCAGCCGGCATCGCAGGAACAGACCTCCCAGGAGGCTCCGGAGGTGGCAGAGATTCCCTGGAATGAAATGGTTAAGGTAAATATGGAAGGCTTGCAGGAGCTCAATCCTGACATCAAGGGCTGGATTTACTTTGAGAATGAGACAATCAGCTATCCGATTCTACAGGGAAAAGACAATGAAGAATACATTCGCACGACCTATAATGGAAAGAAGGCTACCGCTGGTTCCATCTTTATGGATGTGGAGAACAAAGCAGACTTTACGGACAATCATACCCTGATTTATGGTCATAATATGAAGGACCTGACTATGTTTGGGAAGTTAAAGTATTATAAGACGGATGAAGATTATTTCCCGGATCATAAATACTTTCAGATAATTACTTCTAATAAGAAGCTTCGGTATCAGGTCTTTGCCTATAAGGAGGTGGAGGAAGACAGCCTGATTTATGCCGTATATTCCAACAGCAACACGGATTTCTACAAATTTGCAAAAAATGTCATCAGCTCGGCCAATCAATGCCCGGAGGGCGTTATCGTAGGTTATGATGACAGGGTGGTTACTCTTTCCACCTGTACAGACCGGGATGACAAGCGCTTTGTAGTCTGTGGCATCTTGGTTGGGGAGCTGGAATATTAGTATTTGGAATCTTTATATTTTTTTTATAAATATTTCTTCAAAAAAAGTTGACAATATGAAAGGGAAGTGCTAACTTATGTTTACAGATGTTAGCACTCCCTTTTATTGAGTGCTAACAACAACCAAGTCACTATTGCAACAGACACATATGAGGTGGTTGAATGCAGTTAGATGAGAGAAAAACCAAAATATTGCAGGCCATTATCCGAAATTATCTGGAAACCGGTGAGCCGGTGGGCAGCAGAACCATATCGAAGTACACGGATTTAAACCTAAGCTCTGCTACGATTCGAAATGAGATGGCAGACTTAGAGGAGATGGGCTACATTCTTCAACCCCATACCTCCGCAGGACGCATTCCCTCAGACCAGGGATACCGGTTTTATGTGGATTCTCTGATGAAGGAGAACGACAAAAAGGTCGGTCAGATGCAGGAAATCCAGGATATGCTTTTAGAGCGTCAGGATAAGATGGAATCCATGCTAAAGCAGGTGGCAAAGGTGGTGGCCAACAATACCCAGTATGCCGCAATGGTTTCTTCACCCCGGGCGCTGGGCAACAAGGTAAAGTTCGTACAGCTTTCCCGTGTGGATGCAGGACAGATTTTGGCAGTCATCGTGGTTGAGCGAAACGTGATTAAGAACAAAATTCTCTCAGTGACGGAGGAGCTTAGTGATGAGACCTTGTTAAAGCTGAATATCTTGTTGAATACAAACCTGAACGGTTTGACCATCGATGAGATTAGCTTAGGAATGATTGATGCTATGAAAAAGCAGGCTGCG
The DNA here is from genome assembly GCA_945834545.1 of uncultured Lachnospiraceae bacterium. Classification (GTDB taxonomy): domain Bacteria; phylum Bacillota; class Clostridia; order Lachnospirales; family Lachnospiraceae; genus Acetatifactor. The sequence continues at coordinate 2,511 of CAMAHO010000120.1, forward strand.
AATTACAGTGGCATCGTGGACGAGGTGATTGACGCAGTTGCGGAAGCCATTCGGGCAGAAGAAGATTTGGAGATTTACACCAGTGGCGCCACCAATATTTTCAAGTATCCGGAGCTGGCGGATAACACAAAGGCCAGCGAGATTCTCAACACCTTTGAGGAAAAGCAGATGCTTGGCAGTCTGGTGAACGAGGAGGAGAGAGGCATCCAGGTTTATATTGGAGAAGAAACTCCTCTCCAGGGCATGAAGGATTGCAGTGTGGTAACTGCCACTTATGAGCTGGGGGATGGTATGAAGGGAACCATCGGAATTATCGGTCCAAAGAGAATGGACTACGATAAGGTCGTGGGAACCCTGAGAACCTTACAGGATCAGTTAGACAGCTTGTATAAAGGAAATGGAGAGAGAAAGGACGATTAACATGGAAGAAAAGGACATTTTGCAGGAGGAAGCAGTTGCGGAAGAGACTACGGAGGAATCAGCAACAGAAGAAACTCCCATAGAGGAAATAGCGCAGGAAACCCCACTGGAGGAATCCGATAGCACAAAGGAGACTGCTTCCAGAGACAAAAAGGCGGAGAAGGCTGCAAAGAAGCAGGCTAAGGCCGATAAAAAGGGTGACGCCTTAAAGGAACAGATCGCCACTCTGGAAGATAAGGTAAAACGACAGCTGGCTGAGTTTGAGAATTTCCGGAATCGTACGGAAAAGGAAAAACAGGCTATGTTTGAAACCGGTGCAAAGAGCATTATCGAAAAGGTACTTCCTGTCATTGACAATTTTGAGAGAGGGCTGGCAACGGTGCCGGAGGACAAAAAGGAGGATCCCTTCGTAGACGGCATCAACAAGGTTTACAAACAGCTTATGACGGAGCTGGAGGCAGCAGGGGTAAAGCCCATCGAGGCTGTGGGCAAGGAATTTGACCCGAATTTACACAATGCGGTCATGCAGGTGGCCAACGACGAGCTTGAGTCCGGCACGGTGGCTCAGGAACTTCAAAAAGGTTATACCTACCGGGATACGGTAGTGAGACACTCTATGGTAGCAGTTGTAGAGTAATAAAGGAAACAATTCAAACATTGATATAGGAGGAGAAAAAAATGAGTAAGATTATTGGTATCGACTTAGGAACTACAAACAGCTGTGTTGCTGTTATGGAAGGTGGAAAACCTACCGTTATTGCAAATGCAGAAGGCGCCAGAACAACACCTTCCGTAGTTGCTTTCACAAAGAATGGAGAAAGACTGATTGGTGAGCCGGCTAAGCGTCAGGCAGTTACCAACGCAGAGAAGACCATCGCATCTATCAAGAGAGATATGGGTACAGACCGTGGCCGTACAATCGACGACAAGAAGTACTCTCCTCAGCAGATTTCTGCTATGATTCTGCAGAAATTAAAGGCTGATGCAGAGAGCTATCTGGGCGAGAAGGTATCTGAGGCAGTTATCACAGTTCCTGCTTACTTTAACGATGCTCAGCGTCAGGCTACCAAGGATGCAGGAAAGATTGCAGGCCTGGAAGTAAAGAGAATCATCAACGAGCCTACTGCAGCTGCTCTTGCATACGGTCTTGACAATGAAAAAGAGCAGAAGATTATGGTATATGACCTGGGTGGTGGTACCTTCGATGTTTCCATCATTGAAATCGGTGACGGCGTCATTGAAGTACTGGCAACCAACGGTGATACACACCTTGGTGGTGATGATTTTGATAACAAGATCATCGACTGGATGATTAACGAATTCAAGAAGGCTGAGGGCATTGACCTTTCCGGCGATAAGATGGCTGTACAGAGATTAAAGGAAGCAGCAGAGAAGGCTAAGAAGGAGCTTTCCAGCGCTATGACAACCAATATCAACCTTCCTTTCATCACTGCTACTGCTGAGGGCCCTAAGCATTTCGATATGAACTTAACCCGTGCACAGTTTGATGATTTGACTCGTGACCTGGTAGACAGAACAGCAATCCCTGTTCAGAACGCTATGAAGGATGCAGGCCTTACCAATGCAGATTTAGGTCAGGTTCTTTTGGTTGGTGGTTCTACCAGAATCCCTGCTGTGCAGGATAAGGTTAGAGCACTGACCGGCAAGGAGCCTTCCAAGTCTCTGAATCCGGATGAGTGTGTTGCAATCGGTGCTTCCATTCAGGGTGGTAAGCTTGCCGGCGATGCCGGTGCAGGCGATATCCTGCTACTGGATGTTACCCCTCTTTCTCTTTCCATTGAGACCATGGGCGGTGTAGCTACCAGATTGATTGAGAGAAATACCACAATTCCTACCAAGAAGAGCCAGATTTTCTCTACCGCAGCTGACAATCAGACCGCTGTAGACATCAACGTTGTACAGGGTGAGAGACAGTTTGCGAGAGACAACAAGTCCCTCGGACAGTTCAGACTGGATGGAATCCCTCCTGCTCCCAGAGGAATCCCTCAGATTGAGGTTACCTTTGATATTGATGCCAACGGTATCGTAAATGTATCCGCTAAGGACCTTGGTACCGGTAAGGAGCAGCACATCACCATCACTGCAGGCTCCAACATGTCTGATGCAGATATCGAGAAGGCTGTGAAGGAAGCAGCTGAGTTCGAGGCACAGGATAAGAAGCGTAAAGAGGCAGTGGAAGCAAGAAACGAGGCAGATTCCTTCGTATTCCAGACCGAGAAGGCTCTGAAGGAGGTTGGCGATAAGATTTCTGATTCCGATAAGTCTCAGGTAGAGGCTGATTTGAATGCGGTAAAGGCTATCCTTGAGAGAACCAAGGATCAGGAGATGAGCGACAGCGACTTAGATGAATTAAAGGCAGCAAAGGAAAAGCTTACCAATTCTGCTCAGTCACTTTTCACCAAGATGTATGAGAGCATGCAGCAGGCACAGGGCGCTCAGGCAGGTCCTGATATGGGTGGTGCTGCAGGTGCAGGACAGACCGACTCTTCCGCAGATGATGATGTCATCGACGGTGATTTCAGAGAGGTGTAATGGAAGGCTTTGCCGGAGAAGTGGATAGTAATTTTACTCTCAGGACTCCAGGCAGATAATGAAAATCTAGCTCACAGGCTTTGCGCCGGATGGCACGGGGCTTGTGGGCTTCTGATGTAGAAAGGCAAATTGTAACATGGCTGATAAAAGAGACTACTACGAGGTCCTTGGAGTAGATAAGAGCGCAGACGAGGCTGCCATTAAAAAAGCATATCGTGTGCTTGCAAAGAAGTATCATCCCGATGCAAATCCCGGGGATGCAGAGGCAGAGAAGAAATTTAAAGAGGCGTCCGAGGCATATGCCGTATTAAGTGACCCGGAAAAGAGAAGACAATATGATCAATTTGGTCACGCTGCCTTCGAAGGTGGTGCGGGCGGAGCCGGTGGCTTTGACTTTAGCGGCACGGATTTTGGAGATATCTTTGGGGATATCTTCGGCGATTTCTTTGGCGGTGGCAGAAGCCGCAGCAAGAGTGCCAACAACGGTCCTATGAAGGGTGCAAATCTGCGCACCAGCGTGCGTATTACCTTTGAGGAAGCGGTATTTGGCTGCAAGAAGGAAATCGAACTGAATGTAAAGGAAACCTGTAAGACCTGTAACGGCTCCGGTGCTAAACCGGGAACCAGCCCGGAAACCTGTACCAAGTGCGGCGGCAAGGGTCAGGTGGTATTTACCCAACAATCCTTCTTTGGCACTGTGCGTAATGTACAGACCTGTCCGGACTGTAATGGTAGCGGTAAGGTGATTAAGGAGAAGTGTGCAGATTGTCACGGAACCGGATACATCCCAATGAAGAAGAGGTATTCTGTAGATATTCCTGCCGGTATTGATAATGGGCAATCCACACGTATGCCCGGCTTAGGCGAGCCCGGCATCAATGGCGGCCCGAGAGGAGATGTCTTAGTTGAGGTAATTGTGGGCCGTCATCCTATCTTCCAGAGACAGGATTTCAACATTTATTCTACCGTACCTGTGTCCTTCGCAGTAGCCGCTCTGGGTGGTGAAATCTTCATTGACACAGTGGACGGCAAGGTCATCTATGATGTAAAGCCCGGCACGCAGACGGACACCAGAGTCCGTTTAAAGGGCAAGGGTGTTCCCTCCTGGAGAGATAAAAACTATCGCGGTGACCACTATGTCACCCTGGTGGTACAGGTTCCGGATAAAATGTCCAACGAGGCCAAGGAGCTGTTAAAGCAGTTTGACGCCGCTATGGATGATTCCCTAAACGCAGTGAAGAAGTCTTCTGACTCCGGCAAGGACGAGGAGCCCAAGGACAAGGATAATAAGAAGAAAAAGAAGCTGTGGAAATAGCGGATGCTATGGGAATAGCAGAAGCTGTAGGAATAGCAGAAGCTGCAAGAACAGAAAGAATAATAAGTGTGAAAGGTGAGCCGCAGGCTCACCTTTTTTGCATCCAAAATATTTGAAGTTATGCATTGGGCGGGGTATAGCTTCCCAATTTTGCTTTTTATACCCCATCATCAAGCAAGTAGTTTCCATGTGAGATGATTTTTATAACCCCTGCGGACGAGAAAACCCACGGTTTTAACCGTGTGGATGACAGT
>CAMAHO010000121.1 GCA_945834545.1 uncultured Lachnospiraceae bacterium
CCGTTCTCCTGGCGGGCAATGGTAAGGGTAACTGTCTCACCTGCACTATAATAACGGATATTGGACAGTACATCCTCTTTGGTGGTTATTTTCTCGCCTTCAAACTTTACGATAATATCCTTCTGACGGATTCCTGCCTTGTCGGCTGCTTCTCCCTCCACTGTCTCGTCGATAAATGCGCCGGCCGGCATACCGTAGTAGGTGATTGCAAGCTCATCCACTGTTCGCAAGGCAACACCCAGATAGCCTGCGTTATCCTCATCTACCACATCCACCTTGGTCTTATGCTCCATCAGGTCAGAGATGATAGGACTTGCCGAGCTGATGGGAATTGCATAGCCCATTCCTTCAATAGCAGAACCGCCAATCTTGGAAGAGACAATACCGATAACCTCACCGTTTATATTTAATAAGGCACCGCCGGAGTTTCCGGGGTTTACTGCAGCATTGGTCTGGATAAAGGTTCCGGTGCTGCCATCCTCCATGGTGATTTCTCGATTCAGACCACTGATGATGCCGTTGGTAACAGACTGGCCATAACCAAGTGCATTTCCTATGACAATAACCGGTTTGCCAAGCTTCAGGTCATCGCTGTCTCCCAGGGTGGCGATGCTGATTGCTGAGATCGTATCTGCATCAAGAGAGTCCTTTTCCACAGAGAGAACTGCTAAGTCCATATCGGAATCCATTCCTTTTACATACGCTCTGGCAGTGGTACCATTGATAAAGGTAACCTCAAGGGTATCTGCCCCGGAAGCCACATGATGGTTTGTTACCACCAACAGCTCTCCATCCTTCTCACCAATGATAATCCCGGAACCGCTGGAGGACGTTTCTCTGGAATAATTCTGACCCCAGAAGTTTGTAATCTCTGTTCCGGTGTTAATGATAGACACCATCGCCGGCATGACTTCGTCGACTACTGCGGATACATCCAGCCCATCCATATTGATGGTCTGTGTCTGAGTATTCTTGACCTCCTTCTCCTGCAGGTCCTCAATGGTTGGTGCAACCTCAGCCACATACTGGTTGTTGTTGTCGAAGGACATCACGCCTTGGGCTTCCTGAAGGATGCCGGTAACCTTTACGATTCCCCACAAGCTCAAGCCTGCAAATAAGCCAAAGCACAATCCGGTGCCTGCTCCAATTGCTAATTTCCGAAATGCTCCCTTTCGCTTTTTGGGAGGCTCCGGCGGTATCGTCTGCTGTGTTTCTCCCCCATAGGTGTAAGCAGAGCCTGTATATGCGTTCTGTTCACCAGGGGTTTCTTTCCAATTTAATTCTCCTGTGACAGGGTTTTGTTCATACATACTTCATTACCTCTTTTCTAATGAAATTAGGAATCTCTTCCCTTGTATGAGTACACTATACTTCGTAATTGTGAAAAGATTGTGTCCTTTTCTTGTTTATTTTGTGTAACTATTCAGAGCCATATAAATTTAGGAACCCAGACCGAGTAAGCTTGCTTACAGAGGGCTGGGTTCCTAAATTTATATGGCTCTGAATAGTTACACAAAAGATATACGCTAGAATTTATTCCACTGTAACTGACTTTGCCAGGTTTCTCGGCTTATCCACGTCGCAGCCTCTGCCCACTGCTATATAGTAAGCGAACAACTGTAGCGGGATAATAGCTAAGGAATTTGCAATACAAGGCTCTACCTTGGGAATGTAGAGAACATAATCTGCTGCCTTTTCCATGGCGCTGTTCTCCTCCGTGGTAACTGCCATAACGAAGGCACCTCTTGCTTTTACCTCAACCACATTGCTGATGGTCTTCTGGAAAAGCTCAGGCTGTGTAGCAAGTGCCACGACTAAGGTTCCATCTTCGATGAGGGAAATGGTGCCGTGCTTTAACTCACCGGCAGCATAGGCCTCAGAGTGAATATAGGAAATTTCCTTGAGCTTTAAGGAGCCCTCCAGGGAAATCGCATAGTCCACGCCTCTTCCGATAAAGAAGATGTCCTTCGCTCCCACAAATCGATTTGCAAAATGCTGAATGGTTTCCTTCTGGGTCAACAGATATTCTACCTGTCCCGGAAGCTCCTTGATCTCTCCCAGCATTCTCTCAAAGGTGGCAGTATCTATTTTGCCGCGAACCTTGGCAAACTTTAACGCCAGGAGGTACAGGGCTACTAACTGTGCGGAATAGGCCTTGGTGGTAGCAACCGCTATTTCCGGTCCGGCCCAGGTATACATCACACTGTCTGCCTCTCTGGCAATCGAACTACCTACTACATTCACAATACCCAGTACCTTGATTCCCTTTGCTTTGGACTCTCGAAGGGCTGCCAGGGTGTCTGCGGTTTCGCCGGACTGGCTGATGACGATGACCATGCTGTCCTCTTCCAGAATGGGATTCCGATACCGAAACTCACTGGCCACATCTACCTCTACGGGAATTCTGGCAAGGTTTTCAAAGACATACTTTGCGGTGACACCGGTGTGATAAGCGGAGCCACAGGCTACAATGTGCAGCTTTCGAATAGCCTTCATCTCCTCGTCACTCATATTTAATTCTTCTATGACGATATCCCCATTCTTGATACGAGGAGAAATGGTATCTGTGATGGTCTTTGGCTGCTCGTGCATCTCCTTTAACATGAAATGCTCATAGCCACCTTTTTCTGCTGCGTCTGCGTCCCAGTCAATCTGTACCATAGGCTTGCTAATCTCTTCCTCGTCTACGGTATAGAAGGAAAGGGAATCCTTCTTTAAGCAAGCCACCTCCTGGTTATCCAGATAGTAAACATTTCTGGTGTATTTCAGGATTGCAGGCACATCGGATGCAATAAAGCAGCCCTCATCATTCTTACCTACAATCAGGGGGCTGTCTTTTCTTGCCGCGTAGAGGCAGTCCGGATGGTCAGAAAAGAGAATTCCCAATGCGTAGGACCCCTCCACACGATGAAGGACCTTGGTCACTGCTTCCAGAGGGTTTCCCTTATAGTAGTAATCCAAAAGGTGTGCCAGCACCTCTGTGTCTGTCTCAGAAACAAACTCATAGCCCTTATCCTGAAGCTTCTTTTTCAGAGGAATGTAATTCTCAATGATGCCGTTATGTACCACAGCGATGGTCTCACTAGTATTGAGATGAGGATGCGAATTGACATCACTGGGAGCACCGTGGGTTGCCCATCTGGTGTGCCCGATACCGGACATTCCCGGCATGGTTTCTCCGCCCTTTGTCAGATTCTCCAGAATTTTGAGCCTGCCAACTGCCTTTTTGGTATGAATCTTCTCACCGTCATAAATTGCCATTCCCGCTGAATCATACCCTCTGTATTCCAGCTTGGAAAGGCCATCTAAAATGATGGGAGCGGCCTGTTTTTCACCAATATATCCAACAATTCCACACATAGTTCTGTTTCCTTTCTATTCTGTCCAATATCTTGTATTGCTGGTGCATTTTCGTATGAATTTTCGGGGAAGCTTTTGATAATGTTTCCCCAAGAGATAGCCTGCATATTTACTGATGCACTGCATATAAAAATCCGGCAGCTTCTTTGCCTTGCCCTGTGCCCTCAATTCCCTGGTAGCATAGGAGACCAGCTTTTTTCCTTCCGATTCCGACTTTACCGAGGCGAACACCTCCGGATACTGTGCCTGAGACACACCTAAGTCAAAATTCCGGCGAAACTGCTGCACGTAAGAATACTGGTGGGAATGATACACACAGGCATCTGCCGCATAGGCAATGGAATAGCCTGCCTTGATAGCCTTAGAGGCATAAATCATATCTTCATTAAATATGGTCTTTCGCACAAACCCACCTAAGCTATGATACACAGCTTTGTCGTAAAGTGCACAAACATTGGAGCAAAAGAAGGTTTTAATTCCCAGCTGCTCCAGATCCTTTTCACTTTTGATCCGCGACTCCTCAGGATAATTAAAGCGTCTGGACACCTGCTCCAAAATCCCGCTGTCTTCCGTGGCCAGCTGTCTGGCATAGGCCACGGCTACCTTGCCTTCCATATACGAAAGCAGATTCTCTATCAGATGAGCATCCTTAGGAATGGCATCCTGGGTCATACAAAGGAAATAATCCGCCTGGCTTTGTTCGGTTGCCCAATGCCTGGTAGCACCGTGATCAAACTCCTCCTCCGCAATGTGAAACAGCTTTACATTGGAGGGTAAACAATCTGCCCCATAGGTTTGCAGGAAGGCATCAAAATATGCTTTCTTCGTATTTACCAGGATGATGTTTCCGGCCTTCACACTTTGCGTATCCAAAGCTTTCAGGAGAACCGCCAGCTCCTGGCCGGGCTTATACACCGGAATGATCACATCTACCGTCATAGGTTCTCTCCTATAAGCTTATTGTGCTCCCTGTGCTCCAAGATACGGAGCTGTCTCACTCTTAATCTTCTCGCTGTATTCCTTGACCGTGTCGGATACCTGATAATCCTGGTCGTCAAAGAGGAATTGATGCAGCCATACTACATTGCTCTCCAAGTCCACGGGAATGACACTGCTGCCCTTTGCTCCGATGATACCCGTGGTTCGCATGCTCTCCTGAGGGAATCCGTCCTCAGCAACGATGTGATATTTATTGATGTTCTTAATCAGCTCAATAATTTCATCTGAGCCAATGCTGGTATAAATATTGCCGGCTGCCTTGTTAAATACCTCAATCAAGGTATCTATGCTGCATTTCTTTGCCTGCTCCTCAATCGCCATGATGACCTCTCGCTGACGGGCAGCTCTCTTGAAATCATCTCCTCTGGTGTAACGGATACGGCAATAGGCTGCTGCCTGGACACCATCCAACAGCTGATAACCGGAGTTTTTTACAGGGGTATAGTCACATTTTAATACATCGGAAATGCCTACCTGGTAGTTATTCAGATGTATGATTTCCTCGTCGTCCACATCAATGTAGACACCGCCCACACCGTTAATGACGTCAACCAGACCCTTGTAGTTGACGGTTACGAAATTCTCAATATCCATATCCAGGTTCAGATTCATCATTCGGATTGCCTGCTCTGCTCCGCCATAGGAGTATGCAGCATTACACTTTCTGTATTCCTTGCCGATGTTTAAAAAGGTATCACGGTACAGGCTGACCAGCTTGATTTCGCCGGTATCCAGATTGATGTTTGCAATCATGGTACTATCGCTTCGGCTTCCCTTGTACAGCTGGCTTTCCTTCTGTGCATCTACACCAAACAGGGCTACATTCATATACCCCTTCATGGTTTCGTTGTTTTCTGTGATATCCTTATTGATACCTAAATCCGTGTTTTCGTCAAACTCAATGAAGGTAGGGCCGGAGGCTGTGCCTGAGCCTGCTTCCCCGGAGGGGGTTTTCTCGGTAAGCTTATAAATATAATAGCCTCCGATTAACATCACAATGATGACTACAACTTCCAAAGCGAAAACAATCAGTTTTCCCTTTGCCTTGCTTTTCTGATTTCGTGTCTCGTTCTTTGCCATTTTGTCTCTCCTTAGAAATTAGTACGCATTTTTATTGATAAACCCTGTAAAAAAGGTTCGTATGATAATGCTGATATCAAACCCCAGGGTCCAATTTTCAATATAATAGATATCGTATTCTATTCGTTTCTTGATGGAAGTGTTGCCTCGCAGGCCATTGACCTGAGCCCAACCGGTTAGTCCAGGCCTTACCTGATGCTTTACCATATATCTTGGGATTTTCTCCTTAAATTCTTCCACGAACTGTGGTCGTTCCGGCCTGGGCCCCACAAGGCTCATATCCCCTTTTAAGATGTTAAACAGCTGAGGCAGCTCATCGATGCTGGTTTTGCGAATGAAGCGGCCGATAGTCGTCACTCTGGGATCATCCTTCACTGTCCAACCCTGTTTCTCCTCTGTATCTGTCTGCAGCCTCATACTTCGAAATTTGTACATATAGAAATTCTTGTTATGAAGTCCCACTCTTTCCTGCTTAAAAATAATCGGGCCGTCGCTGGTCAGCTTCACCAACACCGCCACCAGCAGCATAATCGGTGAGGTAATCAGAATGCCAAATAGGGCTCCTGCAATATCCATCAACCTCTTAACAAACCAGTTACCGCTGTTGGTCAGAGGCACATACCGGATATTGATTACCGGCAACCCTTGCAAATCCTCCGTATAGGGTCTTGTAGGTATGACGCTGTTGTAATCCGGGATGAACTTGGTATGCACACCACTTTTCTCACAAATCCCCACAATGGATTCCAGATAATCATAGTCCTTTAGGGACAAAGCAATGGCGATTTCATCCAAATCATTCTCTTCTATGATGTGCTGCAAATCCTTAATGGTACCAATAATCTTTGCGCCCTTATATTCCGTTCCAATCGGAATATGGTCATCTACAATTCCGTAAACATTGTATCCCCATTCCAAATTGTCTTTGATTCGGTCAATAAACTCCTCTGTGGCCCTGGAATAGCCCACCAGCAAAATATGTCGCAGATTATAGCCTCTTCTGCGAATCGCCCTTAAAAAGCTTCGAAGCAGAATACGAACAGCACTCATCATACCTATGCTGAAAAAGCAAAATAGAAAGAGCACGGTTCTGGAAAAATAAAACTGACGGAACACCAAAAAGATTGCGATAATCAAAACGCCAAAGCCAATCAAATTGGCTTTGATAACCGTTCCCACTTCCAGCCCCTGTCTTGCAGACCGCCTGGTGGAATAGAGTCCGCATAGATAGAAAATCAAAATGTACCCCGGAATCAGCACCCAAAAATAATGGAAATACACCTCTAACGGAAGTGTTCCTACATCAGGGGCAGGGGTAAAGATGGAAAACTTGACCCAATAAGCCAAAACTAATGCAGGCCCCATGATAAAAGCATCAATAAAGACCATTATTCGATTAAATACTCTTTGGTTGTCCTTGATCATGATTTTTCCTATCGTTTCGCTCTATACGGTGATATCTACGGACTGCTCCGCAACATTCTATACTAGTGTACTCCGAACTTCTTAATTTTTTCTTAAGATAATTCTTAAGATTTCTTTAGGAAACGTACTGTATTTAAAATCATAGCCCCTTCAATTCTCAGATAATGGGGGATATTT
>CAMAHO010000122.1 GCA_945834545.1 uncultured Lachnospiraceae bacterium
CCTGAGAAAATTAGGGTTGCCTATTCCAAAGTGAACATTTAACCTTTCTCCGATTACATTCATCATGCCAAGGATGGAGGCCCCATCAATCTGGAAGTTGAATCCCTCTTTGGACACTATGACCTGTTCATTCAAGCCTTCGCTTTCTCTGACAAATTTTTTCACTGCTTCTATATTGGGTAGTATTATTTTCTTTTCCATCATACATTTTCCTCCTTTGACAATAGCAAAATATATTTAACAAGGTATTATATGCCATTTTTGCTATTTGTCAACCGAAAGATATTTGAAACAGGTTATTCTCATCGTCCTGATGGAAAAAAGTTCCCAACCCTTCAAACTATTAATAGTAAACTAGATGCCTGGCTCACCTTTTTCAGTTCCGATAAACCGGCGGACATTTTGAAACTGGTGCAAGCTTACCCGGAGTTTCGCGACTTATATGCCGACATCAACAACTACCATTAATAAAATGTACCAGTGGGGACAATAAAAAAACCATTTTTTACCGTCCCCCTGGTACTCCTAATGTTGCTTATTAAGAATGCGCTGCGCTTCTTCCACTGTATTTAGATATAATTTCATTACTTCATCATGGTGTTCCAGGATATAAGTCTTGTTCTCCTCTATCTGCTTCGATTCCCGGAGCAACTTACCCACAGCCTCCAATTCCTTTGCCTTCTCGGATACTTCCTCTCCGCCAATGTTCAGCGAAGTGGATTTCAAGCTGTGTACAAGAACCGTATAGGTATCCCAATCCTCTGTTTTCAATGCTTCGGTCAACTTGGTGGTACGCTCCTCATAGCCATCGCAATACATGGAAAGCATTTCCTTGTAGAAATCCATACTATTCATACAGTACTGTAAGCCCACTTCCTGTCGGATGTAGGAATATGCATTTTCAAGCTCCGACGCAATCTGAGTCTGCGTCGACTCTTTTGCAGCATCTCCGACCACATCCTTTGGAGTCTGCGCCGACTCCTTCACTGTATCTCCAACCACATCCCGTGCAAGGCTCTGGGTACTTTCCCGGTCAGCTTCATCTGTAGCCTCATCCTCCGGATTTACCAGCTTCACCTTATCCTGAGGAAGGTATTTGAGCAGCATCCTCTCCAGCTCATTTCCCGCAATAGGTTTGGACAGATAATCTGAGAATCCGGCTTTTAAGTATCCTTCTTTTGCGCCCACAATGGCATTTGCGGTCAGTGCTATGACGGGCACAGACTGACATTGATGTTTCGTTTGTTGCATTTTTTCAAGGGTCTTGATACCATCCATTTCCGGCATCATGTGATCCAACAAAATCACATCAAAATGCTCCTTCTCGATGATAGCGAGACATTCTTTTCCGCTCATACAGGTTGTCACCTGCATGCTTGTGCTCTTAAGAAGCGCTTTCACTACCTCAAGATTCATGTCATTATCATCCACCACCAGCACTTTCGCATCAGGAGCCGTAAAGCTCTCCCTGTATGCTCTTTCCTGCTTCGCCATGGTTTCATATCTTTGCTTCAAATCGCCCATAGGGCTGTCATCAACGATATCCTGTGTCAAATATACCGTAAACACAGAGCCCTTACCGTATTCACTGGACACCTCCATATGTCCGTTCATGCGTTCCAGTAGGTTGTGGGTAATGGCAAGTCCCAGTCCTGTTCCCTCAATGCTGCGGTTTTGGTCCAAATCCAGTCTTTGAAACCCATGGAACAGCTTATCCATATCTTCCTCTTTGATCCCAATACCGCTGTCTTCCACCTGCATTTTCAGAGTAAAAGCATTCTCCTCCCGGCATCCTTCTACTTTAAACCTGACCCTTCCCTGCTTGGTATACTTCACTGCGTTATTCAAGATATTTACAATAATCTGCCGATTTCTAACCTCATCCCCATGAAGGACAGAAGGTATGGCAGAGTCAATTTCTACCTGAAATTCAAGCTGCTTTTGCTTGGCTTTTACACTGGTCATGGTAATCACATCGTTAAAGAAAACGGCTGTCTCATAGGGCGCGGGAATAATCTCCATCTTACCGGCCTCAATCTTTGAGAAGTCCAATATATCGTTAATCAGGGACAGCAACGTTTTACTGGCACTTTCAATATTTGTGGCATATTCTCGGATACTCTCATCCCGGCTTTCCCGGAGAACCATTTCATTCATCCCCATAATGGCATTGATTGGAGTACGAATCTCGTGAGACATATTTGCAAGGAAGTCGCTTTTTGCATGATTTGCCTGTTCGGCCTGATTCTTAGCTTCCCTCAGCTCGTCGCTTTCCCTTACCTTTTCCTCGGCGCTGAGCAGATAGACCATACCCACAGCGAACATCACAATCAGCAAGCCAAACACCCACAACACCAGTGCTGTGATGGCAGTGGTGCCATCTTCTGCTGCCGTCTGCGGTACGGTACCTATTACATACAGACCTATCTGCCCGATTTCGGAAGTAAACAGGAAATGTCCGCCTTCCTCATCCTGATAGTAAACAGATGCTGCTGTATCCACATTCATTTTCTCTGTCAAATCAGACAAGCCGCTCTTTACGGCCTCCAACTCCAAAAACTCTGATGCAGAGACAGCGGAATCCATAAAGGGAATGACTACCTGATTTCCCTGATCCACAATTGCCACAAAACCCTCTCCATTGTAGCAGCTGATACCGAACTTGCTTAACAGAATACTCTCATCATACAGCTTATACAGAACATATTCCACATTTTCTTCATCGTAAACAGGGGTCGTAAAAAGGATCCCCTCCCCCTCTTTATAGCACACGGCAGAATGCCCTCTAAATGCCTTCTGAATCCCCGGGAAATCCGTGAAACTCAATTCCTTGCCCAGATAAGCTGTTCCATCCAGACAGAGAATCCCCATGGTTACACTTTCGTTGTCTCCGGAGCTGATTTCCAGAAATGTCCCAATTTCCTTGGGATTCTTTTTCACACTCCCGGCGATATTCTCCAGATGATGTAATTCCAACTCAAATTGTTCTGCAGATAGCATCGCCAGTGTTCTTGCCTGCTCTGCCACCTGCTTTTGCGTATAAAATTGTAACAGGCTTTTCAATCGAAAGTTCATCAACACTCCAACCCCAATCATAATCAGAGTGACAATAACCAATACGACGATTACCTTTCTCTTTCCGCTTAACACTCTATTCCTCATAGAATTCTACACCCTCTGGATACCAGTCAAACTGCTCCAATAAAATTTCATCACGAATTGCTTGATTCTCTTTGCAACGAAGATTTCCTTCATTGTCATAGATCACACCGGAAAAGACATCTTTTCCGGCAAGCATTTCGTTTGTCGCCTTTGTTACCTCTTCTTTGATTTCCTCTGAAACAGCCGGTGAAAAATCGGTCAATTTCACCGCATTTTCATCAATACCTACCCAATACACCTTATAGTCTCCGGAATTTCCCCGCAGATACTGTTTGATGATTGCCTCATAGGTCACCTGCCAATCACACACAACTGCTGTAAGATGCTTTTCTGAACAGTTCTCAAGACTTTGATGATAACCGATGGAATACACCCCTTGTTTCTCTGCTTCTTCTGACACATAGGGTTGATTCTGATGATAGGTAAGGACATCCACTCCGTTCTTTTCGATGAGGTTGTCCGCCAGATTTCGCTCCTTGTCCTCGTTATCCCAAGCATCACTCCAGGCCACAGTTACAACTGCCTCCGGATTGACCCTTCTTACGCCCAAAGCAAAGGCGCTGATGCCCCGATTCACCTCGCTCGTTGGCATGGCTGCAACATAACCAATCGCATTCGTTTCCGTCTTCATCCCCGCCACAATGCCGGCCAGATACCTCGCCTGATACATCCTGGAGAAGTAAGAGGTAAGATTGTCTGCATGAAACTCGAAGGCGTTGTGATAAAAGGAAACCTCAGGGTGTTTTTCTATGATATCCTTCACTTCCTCAACATAGCCATAGCTGGATAAAATAATCATCCCACACCCTTGGCTCACAAGTTCTTCCACCGCCGGTCCACACGCACCTGTGAATTCCCTAATATTCTCCTTCACCAACAGCTCTACATCCAGACTGCTGCAAGCCTTTGACACACCATCATAGTGCATACCGTTCCAGCCGTCTTCCCCAATGGCTCCTGTCATAAGAAACCCAATTTTCTCTTTCCTTAATGAAGTTTTCCCTGTACCCAGCAATACCACCAGCAAAATGACAAGCAAAATGACAAACAGGGTTAAGAGTGCGATTCTTTTACGTTTATTCAGTTTCATCTAAGGCTACCCCCTCAACATACCAAAAGAAATCATTTAACAAGCTGTCGTCTGTCATGCTTTGTCCCTTCTTGACCCTGATCTTCCCCTCGTTATCTGTAATAGGTCCGTAAAAGACATCAAACATGCCACTCATCAGGCGTACTCTCTCTTCCTCTACCTTCTTTGCTATTCCCGGCTTTACCTTCTCTGTCAGTTCAGCAAGGGTTACAATGCCGGTTTCCACTCCTTCCCAATAGTGGATTCCCTGAAATTTACCCTGCAGACATTCCAAAATTCTGGGTTCATAGAACTTTTCCCAGTTCCAGACAGGTGCAGTGAGGAACGTATTCGGGAACCTGTCACTATTGTCCACATTATAACCAATGGACCAGATTCCGTTTTCTTCAGCAATTTCCAAAGGTGCCATTGCATCGTTGTGTATAGCAAGTACATCAATGTTGTGCTCACTGATTAACTCTTCTGTGGCTGCGGCATTCTCATCCTCCCCTGTCCAGGAGTGACTCCACTTCACATAGACGGTTGCCTTGGGATTGACCAACCGAACACCCAAGGTAAAGGCATTAATTCCCCTATTTACCTCAGCGATAGGGAAGGCAGCCACATAGCCGATTTCATTGGTATCTGTCTGCATTCCCGCAACAATTCCGCTTAGGTACCTCATCTGATAGATTCGTCCGAAATATGTGGAAAGGTTATCCAGCTCCTCCACTCCTGTGGCATGGAAGAAATAAATCTCCGGGTGTTCTTTCGCACATTCCAGTTCCCATTCACCATACCCAAAGGAATCGCAGATAATAATCTTACAACCCTCAGTAATCAGCTCCTCCATGGTTTCCATGCTGGACTCATCTTCGGGAACATCTTCCTTGTACACAACATCCAAATTCAATTCCCGTGCACTGATTTCCATGCCATTATAATGGGATTCGCCCCAGCTATGGTCATCTACCTTTCCATTTAGAACAAAACCTACCTTGGTTCGTTTCTTTGTGACATCCGTATCCTGTTGCTTCATTCGTATCAGGAAAATTCCGGCAATGATAACAGCAACAAAGATCAGAATTGTCATTACAATTTTTTTCATAAAAGTCTCCTATATCTGGTGCCTAGGCTTCACATAAATCAGCCAGCTTATCCACTATATTCTGCACCGCAACTGCATTATTGGACTCCATATTGGTGGCCTCATTGGTTAAGGCACCCACCTGTTGGGTGGTGGCTGAAATGGTGTGTACAGACAGCACAATCTCTTTGTTGGCTGCGCTCAGCCCTTCCAGGGAATTCATAAACAGGCTCATATGCTCCTTCACTTCCTCCGTGCTGCCCTGGATGCTGTCAAACATAGCAGAGGTCTGAACAGACTGCGCCTTCTGTGCCTGGACTATGTCATCCAAATCCGCCACGGAAGTCACCAAGGCTTGCAGGGCACCGTTGGCATTCTTTATAATTTCTTCAATATTTTCCGTGGCCTCCTTGGTCTTCGCGGACATATTGGAAATCTCAGAGGCCACGACCGCAAAGCCTAAGCCGGCCTCACCCGCGCGCGCCGCCTCCACATTGGCATTTAACGCCATAATATTGGTGTGGAAGGCAATGTTTTCGATTATTTTCGTTATGGCTCCCATATTCTCAATCTTGGAACGAAGGTCCAGCAGATCCTGGGTAACTTTTTCGCTGATAGCCCCGCAATCGTCCGACTTTTCGGCTAACACTGCCACCTCATTATTGCCTTGGGTTACAGAAGTAAGGGTCCGGGCAAGATTGTCAGCAACCTTATCTGCCGCCTGAGAAACCTGCTCAATCCGGTTCTGAATGGCTTCCGTCTGAAGCATCTGATTCTGTACCGCATCCACCACATTTCCAACCCCTAGGTTGATCTCCTCCATCGCTCCTTTGACAGCCATAGAGGCCTGATTTAAGCCGATGATATCGCCATTGATATCCTGCACCGATGCGCTTACTTTCTCGGCATCAGCCTGTATTTTTTGGAGCTTTTCTTCGTTATTTCGATTGGAAATCTTGGTGATGGCACGCACCGTAAAGCAGAATATTGTGGTACTTAAAAGCTCCATGATAACCACAGAGGTATTTAACTGGGCTCCGGAATGCAGCTTCTTGATCCAAAAGGTCTGGTAGATGACATCCAGAAGTACCACGATATTGAAGGTAACCGTGACTCTTCTGATTAACTTAAAATCATAATAGAGAATGAAGATGACCACAATGGGAAAGGCCATCACAAATCCCACATCAATATGTGCACCAAAGCACGCTAGGGTATACACCACCGTAAAACACACAAAGGCTACATGCTTCATCTTGTCAGGGGATTTTTTGTAAACCACAGGCAGTAGGACAAAGGTGGCAGCTGCTGCAAGCTCAAAAATCAGGAAATAACGCAGTGATGTATTTCCCGCCGAATAATCCGACATATACCCCAGCATCATGGTAAAGGTTATGACCTCCATGACCAATAATACCACTCTGTTGACTAATGCATCTCCTTTTAAAGATTCCTTTTGACTCACGTTTTCCTCCTTTGTAACATTAGGGACGGAGTTTTTTGTTGCTCATCTCTGTCCCCGGTGACTCTATACTATACAGTTACCCCAGAAGTGCAAGTAAATTCTCCTAGGACAAGCTGGAGAACGTACCGTTTACGCCATTTGTGTTAAAATTGTACCATAGGGTCTGGGACGACGCAACATTAGGGACGGAGTTTTTTGTTGCTGTGTTACACAAAAAAC
>CAMAHO010000123.1 GCA_945834545.1 uncultured Lachnospiraceae bacterium
TTGCCATTGATGGGCAGAAAATTAAAAAAGCCTCTCAATTAATTGGATTATGTAATGTGGTTTCCTTCTCTCCTGAGGACTTGTCCATTATAAAGAACGGTCCTTCAGAGAGAAGAAGATTTATTGATATGGAGTTATGTCAATTAGATTCCTTTTATCTTTACAATTTAGACCACTATAACAAGATTGTAAATCAAAGAAATAATCTATTAAAGGATATTTATTCTAACCCCGGACTTAAAGATACTTTAAGTATCTGGGATATGCAGCTTGTGTCTTATGGAAGTAAGTTGATAGAGAGAAGAAAACTCTTTGTGGAACAGATGAATGAAATTATTTATGACATTCATAAAAAGTTGTCTGGTGGAAAAGAAGAGTTATTGATTACATATGAGCCAAATGTAACAATCGAAGATTTCGAAAAGGAACTTTCAAGAAACAGAGAAAGAGATCTAAAAACAAAGATGACCAATACAGGTCCACACAGAGATGATTTTTGTTTTCTTTCTCAAGGTAAGGATCTTAGAAAATTTGGTTCTCAAGGTCAACAGAGAACGGCATCTCTTTCTTTGAAATTATCAGAGATTGAGCTTGTAAAAAAGATAACGAAGGATACTCCGATTTTACTGTTAGACGACGTCTTAAGTGAGCTTGATAGTAATCGGCAGAATTATCTTTTAAACAGCATACACGATATACAAACCATTATTACCTGTACCGGTCTGGAGGAATTTGTAAACAATCGATTTGAGATTGATATGGTTTACAATGTAGAAAACGGTAAAGTGACAAAGATGGCGAAATAAAGAAATGTGAGGAAAGCATGAGCGAACAAAATATGAATAATACAGCTGTAGATCATGAATATGGCGCGGATCAGATTCAGATTTTGGAAGGGTTAGAGGCTGTTAGAAAAAGACCCGGTATGTACATAGGTACCACAGCCAGCAGAGGTCTTCATCATTTGGTTTATGAGATTGTTGATAATGCTGTAGACGAAGCTTTGGCTGGATTTTGTAAAAATATTGAGGTAATCATTAACGAGGGGAACAGTATAACGGTCATTGATGATGGTAGAGGAATTCCTACCGGTATCAACCATAAAGCAGGCAAACCCGCAGTTGAGGTCGTGTTTACCATACTTCACGCCGGTGGTAAGTTCGGCGGTGGAGGATATAAGGTTTCCGGTGGTCTTCACGGTGTGGGAGCTTCTGTTGTAAATGCTCTTTCTGACTGGTTAGAGGTTGAAATCTGCCAGGAAGGAAAGGTTTATAAGCAAAGATATGAAAGAGGGCATGTTTGCTATCCTTTAAAGGTGATTGGAGAATGTCCTGCAGAGGTAACCGGTACAAAGGTTACCTTCCAGCCGGATGCTACAATTTTTACGGAAACAACTGTCTATGATTTTGATATCTTAAAGAGAAGACTGAGAGAAATGGCCTTCTTGACAAAGGGTCTCCGTATTGTTTTAAAAGATGAGAGAAAGCTTCAGGAAACAGAAGATAATTTCGAAAAAGAGCATGAAAATAAACAGATTAATGAGTTGTTAGAGAGAGCTGCACAGGATCAAGGTATTGATGTTGAGAGGAAAGAAGCAGAAGAAAAAGAAGCAGCTCCTAAAAAAGCAAAAACTGCCGAGTTTTATTATGAGGGAGGTATCAAGGAATTTGTTGCATATCTAAATAAGAGTAAAACTCCCTTATATGAAAATATCTTGTACTTTGAAGGAGAAAAGAATCACGTTTATGTGGAGGTTTCATTCCAGCATAATGATTCCTACAATGAGAGTGTATTTAGTTTTGTAAACAATATTAATACACCGGAAGGCGGAACCCATTTGATGGGATTTCGAAATGCGATTACGAAAACCTTCAATGATTACGCAAGGGGAGCAAAGCTTTTAAAAGACAATGAGCCTAATCTGTCCGGAGAGGATATCAGAGAAGGACTTACTGCTATTATCAGTGTAAAAATAGAGGATCCTCAGTTTGAAGGACAGACCAAGCAGAAGCTTGGAAACAGTGAAGCCAGAGGAGCGGTGGATTCCATAGTCAGCGAACAGCTTACTTACTTTTTAGAGCAAAATCCTACTGTTGCAAAATCAATTTGTGAAAAGTCGATTCTTGCTCAAAGAGCTAGGGAAGCTGCAAGAAAGGCTAGAGACCTTACCAGAAGAAAGACTGCATTAGAGGGTATGGCTCTTCCCGGTAAGCTGGCTGATTGCTCTGACAAGAATCCCGAAAATTGTGAAATTTACATCGTTGAGGGAGATTCTGCAGGTGGTAGTGCAAAAACTGCCCGTTCCAGAGCAACGCAGGCAATTTTACCTCTAAGAGGAAAGATTCTCAATGTTGAGAAGGCAAGATTAGACAAAATTTATGCCAATGCCGAAATCAAGGCGATGATTACAGCATTTGGTACCGGTATTCATGAGGATTTTGATATTTCTAAATTGAGATATAACAAGATTATTCTTATGACAGATGCGGATGTAGACGGAGCTCATATCAGTACCTTGCTGTTGACTTTTATTTACAGATTTATGCCGGAATTAATCAAGGAAGGTCATGTGTATCTTGCCAAGCCACCTCTTTACAAGCTTGAGAAAAATAAAAAGGTTTGGTATGCCTACAGTGATGAAGAATTAGAGGCTATACTGAAGGAAGTTGGAAGAGATCAAAATAACAAGATTCAGCGTTACAAAGGATTAGGAGAAATGGATGCGGAACAGCTTTGGGAAACAACTATGGATCCTGAGAGAAGAATTCTGCTTCGTGTCAATTATGACGAAGAGATGGAATCTGAGATTGATTTGACCTTTACTACCCTTATGGGAGATAAGGTTGAGCCAAGACGAGAATTTATTGAGGAAAATGCAAAGTTCGTTAAAAATTTAGATATCTGATTATTTAATTTTCATCAATACTATAAGGAAACGGTATATAAATGAACGACGATATTTTTGACAAAATTCATGAAGTGGACTTAAAGGAGAGAATGGAGACCTTCTATATTGATTACGCTATGAGTGTAATCGCATCCAGAGCTTTGCCGGATGTAAGAGATGGTTTAAAGCCGGTTCAGCGTAGAGTTTTATATTCTATGATTGAATTGAACAATGGTCCGGACAAGCCTCATCGTAAGAGTGCCCGTATCGTTGGTGATACTATGGGTAAATACCATCCTCACGGAGACAGCTCTATTTACGGTGCTTTGGTAAATATGGCTCAGGAATGGTCCACAAGATATCCTTTGGTAGACGGACATGGAAACTTTGGTTCTATGGATGGCGACGGAGCTGCGGCTATGCGTTATACGGAAGCCAGACTTTCAAAGATTTCCATGGAACTATTGGCTGATATCAACAAGGATACAGTAGATTTTACACCAAACTTTGATGATACGGAGAAGGAACCCTCGGTTCTTCCCAGCCGTTATCCGAATCTATTGGTTAATGGAACTACCGGTATTGCCGTAGGTATGGCTACCAATATTCCTCCTCATAATCTACGGGAGGTTATCAGTGCAGTTAACAAAATAATTGATAATCGTATCGAAGACAGAGAAACGCAGATTGAGGAAATTTTGTCTATTGTAAAGGCTCCTGATTTTCCCACCGGTGGTTTGATTATGGGTACCAGCGGCTGTGAGGAGGCCTATCGCACCGGTCGTGGCAAGATTCGTGTCAGGGCAGTGACAAATATTGAGACATTAGCTAACGGAAAAAGTCAGATTGTTGCTACAGAATTGCCATATATGGTAAACAAAGCAAATCTGATTATGAAGATAGCAGAACTTGTAAAGCTGAAAAAGATAGATGGCATCACGGATATCCGAGATGAATCCAATCGAGAAGGCGTTCGTGTTGTAATTGAGCTTCGTAGAGATGCAAATGCAAATGTCATTCTGAATCAGTTGTACAAGCACACTCAGCTGCAGGATACCTTCGGTGTCATTATGCTTGCACTGGTAGATAATGAACCTAAGATTCTAAATCTTCTGGATATGTTAAAATGCTACATTAAGCATCAGGAAGATGTGGTTACCAGAAGGACTAAATTTGATCTTAACAAGGCTGAGGAAAGAGACCACATTTTACAAGGTTTACTAAAGGCTCTTGATTTTATTGATGAGGTTATATCAATCATTCGAAGCAGTGCCAATGGTCAGGAGGCCGAGAAGAGATTGGCTGAACGATTTGAGCTTACCGAGGCTCAGGCGCATGCAATCGTTGAAATGCGGCTTCGCGCTCTTACCGGTTTGGAAAGAGAAAAGCTGGAGGATGAGCATGAGCAGCTTCAGGCTAGAATCGGAGAGTTAAAGGCAATATTGGCGGATGAGAAAAAGCTTCTGGGTGTAATTAAGGAAGAGATTACGGTAATTGCCACAAAATATGGTGATGACAGAAGAAGTAAGATAGGTGTGGATGAGTACGATATCTCTATGGAAGATATGATTCCAAGAGAAAATACAATCATTGCCATGACCAGTCTTGGCTATGTGAAGAGAATGACGGTAGATAATTTCCGTTCCCAAAACCGTGGTGGTAAGGGCATTAAAGGAATGCAGACCATTGAGGATGATTATATCGAAGATTTGCTTATGACGACAAATCATCACTATCTGAATTTCTTTACAAATACCGGTCGAGTATATCGATTAAAGGCTTATGAAATACCGGAAGCCGGAAGAACAGCAAGGGGAACCGCAATCATCAATTTACTACAGCTTTCCCCCGGGGAAAAGATTACGGCCATGATTCCTATCAAGGAATATGAGGAAGATAAGAATCTCTTTATGGTTACTAAGAATGGTATCGTGAAGAAAACGGTTCTTTCCGAATATGAAAATGTGAGAAAAACAGGTCTTACTGCCATCAATCTGAGAGATGATGATGAACTGATTGAGGTGAAAACTACAAATAAGGATAGCGAAATCTTCCTGGTGACAAAGCAGGGTATGTGTATCCGGTTTAAGGAAACAGATGTAAGAGCCACCGGTAGAGCTTCCATGGGCGTTATCGGTATGAACCTGGCACCCGGAGATGAGATTGTGGGAATGCAGCTTCAGACACAGGGTGATTCCTTACTCATTGTCTCCGAAAACGGTATGGGTAAGAGAACCTACTTAGAAGAATTCACTGTACAATATCGAGGCGGTAAGGGTGTTAAATGCTATAAGATTACCGAGAAGACCGGAGATGTTGTAGGCGTTAAGGCTGTAACTGATGAGAATGAAATTATGATGATAACCACGGAAGGCATCATTATTCAGCTACGTATGCAGGATATTTCAACCTTAGGAAGAATCACATCCGGTGTAAAGATGATGAATCTGGAGGATGGAATTAAGGTTGCAAAGATTGCAAAGGTAAGAGAAAAGCTTTCGGATGGAGAGCAGGAATTTGAAAATCTGGAAGAAGCTATAAGCGAAAATGAATAAGCAACATTAGGGACGGGGTTATTTGTTGCTCATATATATGAGCAACAAATAACCCCGTCCCTAATGTTGCGCAAATATTTAAGAAAACTATTGATTTGTTTTATTACTGTGTGTAAAATGTAGTCGGTTTGAGAGTTGATTTTGAAAAGAGGGATACAAATGGAAGTTTATAATGTTTTTAAAGATTTAGCCATTATCATTGTGTTTGCTAAATTTTTTGGTGTAATAGCCAGAAAGTGTAAAGCACCTCAGGTAGTTGGAGAAATCATTGCCGGTTTACTGATAGGTCCCAGTGTATTAGGTCTTGTCCAACAGACAGATTTTTTAACCGGAATGGCAGAAGTCGGTGTGGTACTTCTTATGTTCTCTGCCGGGTTGGAGACAGATTTAAAGGAATTAATCAAGACCGGTCCTAAGGCATTTTTGATAGCTTGCTTTGGTGTGTTTTTTCCCTTAGTTTTCGGAGCTCTTTTGTACATGGGATTTTACGGTGCCGCTCCATGGGGTAGTGAAGAGTTTTATAAAGCTGTATTTATTGGTGTGATAATGACGGCAACCAGTGTCAGCATCACTGTCCAGTCTCTCAAAGAGATGGGAAGGTTAAAGGGTACCGTAGGAACGACAATTGTCAGTGCAGCTATCATTGATGATGTTATTGGAATTGTGGTACTAACCTTCGTAATTGGGTTTAAAAATCCGGACTCAAATCCTTTAAATGTTATTATCAATACCGGATTATTCTTCATTTTGGCTGGAGGAATCGGATTTTTGCTGTATAAGGTGTTTTCAAAAGCAGATACTATGTTTCCCCACACAAGAAGAATTCCTATTATGGCGTTGGCTCTTTGCTTTTTCCTGGCTTATGTAGCAGAGAAATATTTTGGTATTGCAGATATTACCGGGGCTTATGTGGCAGGTATCATCCTATGTTCCTTAAAGGATTCCAAATATGTGGATGAAAAGATGGAGGTAAGCTCCTATATGATTTTTGGCCCGGTATTCTTTGCAAGTATTGGATTAAAGACGAACATTCAGTCCTTTAATATGAATATCCTTTTGTTTTCCATTGGCTTTGTCCTGGTCGCTTTGCTAGCCAAGATTATCGGTTGTGGTTTTATTTCCAAGGTTTGTGGTTTTAAATGGAATGAATGCTTAAAAATCGGTGTGGGTATGATGACCAGAGGAGAGGTGGCGTTAATCGTCTCTCAAAAGGGTTTGAGTGTGGGCTTATTGTCCTCCGAATATTTTACAGCTGTCATTCTTCTGATTATTATTTCAAGCATTTCAACACCCATTATACTGAAGGTTTTGTATAGCAAATTTGCAGAATAAGAATTTTGATTCAATGAGATAAAAGACAGTATTGTTTTTTATCTCATTTTTATTACTTAGACAAGCTATGATTTTCATATATTAGAATAATAAATATGAGTTGCACAATTTAAATACTCTCATATCGGATTTGTGCGTCTGCTACGGATTTGTATATTTATATGCAGACGCGCTTTCGCTCGAATCGCACCGTAACGGTACGTAAGCGAGCAAAGTA
>CAMAHO010000124.1 GCA_945834545.1 uncultured Lachnospiraceae bacterium
TGCTACCTGTCTTCTGTCCGATTTAGAATTTCATGTTACCAGGGGCAAATCCCCCAGTTTGCTGTCTAAGAATTGTGTTGTATAACCTCCTACAAAGGATACTTGTCTGTCAATGCTTGCACAATAGCTCGAGCCTCAGGAACCTTTTCTTCCCCACCCTTAATGACAAGGGCAATTGCCTCTGCAATCTGATCCATATCCTCCACATTCATGCCTCTGGAGGTAACGGCAGGTGTGCCCAGTCGAATACCACTGGTCACAAACGGAGACTGAGGGTCGTTAGGAATGGTATTTTTATTGCAGGTAATATGTGCCTGATCCAAAAGCTTTTCCACTGCCTTACCGGTAAGTCCGAAGTTGGTCAGGTCAACCAACATGAGATGATTGTCTGTACCACCGGAGACAATCTTGATGCCCCTGCTAATCAGGCCCTTGCACAGAGCCTGGGCATTGTCAATGATACCCTGCTGATAGTTCTTGAAATCATCACTCAAGGCTTCCTTGAAGCAGACTGCCTTGCCTGCGATGACATGCATTAAAGGGCCACCCTGAATTCCGGGGAAAATAGCCTTGTTGAAGTTGTACTTTTCATTGACTGCATTGCTGCTTAAAATCATACCACCTCTAGGTCCTCTCAAGGTCTTATGGGTGGTGGTGGTCACCACATCTGCATAAGGAATCGGACTGGGATGCAAACCGGCAGCTACAAGACCTGCTATGTGAGCCATATCTACCATGAGAACAGCTCCCACTTCATCTGCTACCTCCCTGAATTTCTTGAAATCAATGGTTCGTGCATAAGCGGAGGCACCTGCAATAATCATCTTTGGCTTTGCCTCCAGCGCAATTCTGCGGAGCTCCTCATAATCGATAAAGCCTTCATCATTCACGCCGTAAGGAACAATGTGAAAATACTTTCCGGACATGTTTACCGGTGAACCGTGTGTCAGATGTCCGCCGTGATCCAAATTCATACCCATAATGGTATCCCCCGGCTTGCACACTGCAAACTGCACTGCCATATTTGCCTGTGCACCGGAATGAGGCTGTACATTGGCATACTCACAGCCAAACAACTCCTTCGCTCTTTCAATAGCCAGGTTTTCAACCACGTCCACGCAATCACAGCCGCCGTAATATCTCTTACCCGGATATCCTTCCGCATATTTATTGGTAAGTGGGCTTCCCATAGCAGCCATAACAGCCTTGCTCACCCAGTTTTCTGATGCAATAAGCTCTATATGACTGTTCTGTCTCTCCTGCTCATCAACGATTGCCTGGGCAATCTGGGGATCCACCTTTTTTACCTCATCTAAGCTATACATTCTCTGTCCTCCTTATTTACGTTTGGTTAAGTACCGGGGGGACGGTAATTTCCGGCTTTTTTAGTGTCCCCTCTGGCCCACGCCCAACATTTCCATTATTTTAACACAGATAGAACAAATTGCAAATATGAATAAAAGACGGTATAATAACTACAAAAACACGCAAAGGATAAAGCCTATGTATCACGTGATTATCAATCCCGGCTCCAGATCCGGCAAAACCCTGGCTCTATGGGAGAAAAAAGTGAAACCTGCTGTCGACGAGACCGGTATCAGCTATCAGACCTATTTCAGCAACAAGGAAGACGGTCTTGCAGGTATCGCTACCCAGCTCGAAAGAGAAAACCCGCAAGGGGATATCTGCTGTATTCTCCTCGGTGGGGATGGCTCATTAAACGAATTTATACAAGGCTTTACGGATATATCCCGACTGGTTTTAGGGCTCATTCAATGCGGTTCCGGAAATGATTTGGCAAGAGACTTAGCCTTGCCAAAAAATCCCACTAAGGCCATCCGGCAAATACTGCAAAACGGCACCCTACACCCTATGGACTTGGGGGAGGTTCGCTTTCCGGATGGTGCTGCCAGATACTTTGTCACCAGCACCGGAGTAGGCTTTGATGCAGCCGTCTGTGAGGAGGTGGAGCATTCCAAGCTGAAAACCCTGTTAAATAAAATCGGCTTAGGCAAGCTGGTTTACCTGGGGGTTGCCCTAAAACAGATTTTTGGCATTAAGCCTTTCTCCTGTCAGCTTACCCTCAATGAGGGAGAACCTGCAAACCTTGGAAAAAGCCTGTTCATCGCCGGTATGAACCATCGTTATGAGGGTGGCGGTTTTCAGTTTTGTCCTAAGGCAGACTGTACTGACGGAAGTCTGGATTTGTGCCTGGTGGGTTCTCTGCCCAGGTGGTTCATCCTCTTAGTCCTTCCCACCGCCTTCTTTGGACTACATACACTTTTCCCGAGAATTTCCAATGCCACCGCGGAATGCTATCACGTATCCTGCGATGTTCCCACCTGGATTCACACAGACGGGGAAGCCGTACGAAAAGAAAAAAGCTTTGATGTGGTTTGTCACAAGAAAGCTTTTCGAATGCTGTATTAACTACGCGGTCTGCAAACAAACACATAAATCCGTGTCGGGTCTGCAATTTCGATATGACAGCAGGTTAATTAAACTTATATATTTTTTGAGCCACCTTGTAGCCGGTTGAGGCTATGGCTCTGCCAATACTTCCCGGAAGATTCATGGCGATTCCCATAATGCCGGAACGAAGATACCGATGGAGCCTCTCATCTCTGCCTTTCAGATAGCTCCACAGGGCTGCCTTCTTGTCCAGGTTTTCTTTTTTCTTAGAGCGTATGGCCAGAACGGAGGAAATCGTGGTGATGATTTCCAAATAATTTCTCATATAACGGTACAGGTGGGGTTGCTTTAAAATTTCCCGTTTCTTGTCAATCAAATAGTCCATCATAATGTAGTTTACCCGCAGCTGCTGGTCAATTCTCTCTATCATGATACTCTCATTTACGGACTGATCCTCTCTCCCTATATAATAGCGGTAAAAATCCACATCCATATAGTACATATTCTTTACATAGGGCAAAGGCTCAAAGACATAGATATTATCTACATAAAAGGTATGCTCCGGCAGTTTCATACCACTTTTTTTCAATAGCTTTGTGCGAAAGATCACGGAATGCATGAGGATGTAATGGCCCTTTTTAAAATGGCCGCAATCCTCCCAGGTAAAGGGGGTATCAACCGGCATCATATGCCTGTATTGAATCACCTTTTTATGTTTTTCTCCCTGCTTTTCATACACATAGTTGCTAAGCAGCATATCCAGGTTTTCAGGCTGTGTTTGATACTCTCTGAGCTTGTCCAGAATCTTTTTGTAGGCGGTGATATCCACCCAGTCATCACTGTCTACCACCTTGAAATAAAGTCCTGTGGCATGCTCAATCCCCGCATTGACGGCAGAACCATGCCCTCCGTTTTCCTTGTGGACTGCCCTTACAATCTCCGGATATTTTTCTGCATACTCGTCAGCAATCAAAGCTGTATCGTCCTTTGTGGAACCGTCGTCCACAATTATGATTTCCACTTCCACGCCCCCCGTGAGTAAGATATCAATGCAGTTTCGCATATACGCTGCTGAATTGTAGCAGGGTATTGCGATGGACAATAGCTTCATCTTTAATGACTCCTCCTTTTATATATTCTTTTTCCCCTGTTTCAGGGCTAAAAGCTCGTAATACGCCTCGAAGGCTGAGGGCAGGGGATAAGAAGTCTGCATCTCCTCCTTCTCAACAAAGAAAACATTTTCTAATTCACCGGAAGGTTTTAGCTTTTCCAACGAGTCCACCTTGATACGAAAGCTTTTCATATGCCATTCTATATGGCTGAAGATGTGCTTGGCATCCGGTGCCGGCTGTACCCTGATTGGCTGTATTCCCTGTTTTGTCAGGAATGCCATCACCTGCTTTTTCGTGTTCCATCCCTCCAACACTGGAAACTCATACAGTCCTGCTAACAAACCTTTCTCCGGCCTCTTGCGAATCGCTATCTTGGTCATATCCTCAATAATCAGGACTGTCTTTTCTTCCACCTTGCGTTGCTTCTTGGATGACTTTTTGGGATACTCCTGCTCCCTCCCGGATTTGTGGGCAAGGCAGAAACCTGCCAGAGGACAGCTCTCGCAATGGGGCCGTCCGTTGGGCACACATACTGTAGCCCCTAATTCCATAAACCCCTGATTGATACTTCCGGGATTCTCAAGATACATTACCGGCTTAAGCTCTCTTTCGATGCTTTCCTTGACCTTACTGTCCGCTATGTTCCTGTCATCCATGCGAATTCTTGCCAGGACTCTTAAGACATTGCCGTCCACAGCCGGAAAAGGCTCCCTGAATGCAATGGAGGAAATGGCTCCCGCTGTGTAGCTTCCGATTCCCGGGAGGTTTATAAGTTCCTCATAGTTCCCAGGCATTTCCCCCTGAAAGCTTTCACACACCACCTGTGCCGCCTTTTTAAGATTTCGGGCACGATTGTAATAGCCCAGGCCCTCCCAAAGTTTTAATAGGCTTTCCTCCTCAACACAGCTTAAGCTGTGAATATCCGGAAGTGCATTCATAAACCTCTCATAATATGGCTTTACCGCTTCCACCCTGGTCTGTTGCAGCATAATCTCTGAAATCCAGACCCGGTAGGCAGAGGGTTCGTCTCTCCAAGGCAACGCCCTGTGTCCTTTTTCATACCATTCTACCAGAGGTTTGATGATGCCCTTAAGCTGTGTTTCGTCCTGTACCAGACACAAGGGCCGCTTCCCGTCAAGGGAGACCGGGATGGCTTTATGAATCCACATCTCGTCTGGCTTTACCTTACACTCCAGAGCATACACCTCCACCCCTGCCTGATGGGCCGCCCTCAAGGCATCACAAAACGCCGGATGTCGCTCTACATCCGGCACAAAGTATTCTGCTGCTTCCATTTGAACCACAAAAAGGACTATGGCACGATACCCATTCTGCCTTGCCTGCACCAGCTCCTCTACATGCTTGATTGCCCGCTCAGAGGGCGCATCCGGAAAGCAAACCACATTGTCCTGTTCCCTGGTTACCCCTTTTACTTCAATGAATATCTTCTCGTTCTTGGTCTCTAAGTAAAAATCAAACCTGGAGTTGCCGTACACACACTCAGGTTTTACGCTACATATGTCCGGGAATCGTTCCTTATCACACAACCACTCTCTGACCACTGCGTTAGGTGCCTGGGAATCCATATTGACAAGGCGATCTCCCTTCCACACAGCCACTAGGTCATACTGTGTGCTGCGGGTGGGCTGGTTGCTCTTTTCCAGGTAAACCCTTGCCCCGGGCAATAACAGTTCCCCACATCTGCCGGTATTCTTTACATGCACCTTCTCCGTCTCATTGCCCACCTTGCAGTAGGCAATAAAGCGATTCGGTCGCTCACAAAAACTGGCTTCCACAATTTCTCTATACTTCATACCTACTCCATCTATCTAAGCCTTTTACATTCAAATCGTTCCAAGGTAAGCAGGCAGCTTTTCATTTCCTCATAGCGCTCCTCTACCGGACCGTCCTTGAGCTCTATATCACAGGCTACAGACATGGTAGTCAGCATCTCATTTGTAATCCTTCCTGCCAGAGCAGTCAATATCTCCAGCCTCTTTTCATAAGAAGCGGCATCCAAGAAATCCATCAATTCCTTCGGCACAGTGTTTTCTGAAGGAATGTAAGAGATAGAAGCTCTTTCTGACGTTGCCTCCTCAGTTTCCATTCCCGGGATTCTCCCCGTCCCGATTTCCGTTGCATCAGTGAAACAAATTCTCTCAAACCGCTGTTCCTGACTTGCTTGGGGATACTTACTCTTATCAACAGGACTCATAAACATCTCCAGCGGTCTTGCGTAAACCTGATATTCGCCGTACAGGGCCTGATAGATAACCAATTCCTCTCCTGTCTCTGAGTGTTTCGCAAGGGTGATAATCTGATACAGATTTCCCTTGAAATGTCTATAAATATCCTGTGGTCTTGGTTTTCTCATAGAAATCTCCGTTCCGCCGCTGTGTTTGAAAGTCTAAAAATAAGATTCCCGTTTCGGCTTTGTGCTTTTCATACTCACTAAGTATACCCCTTGCAAATCAAAAAATCCACAGTCTATTGTAAGGCTTTTTATATTTTATGAATTCATAAGAATTTCTTTTCCTGTTTTTCTCGACAGGATTTCGGTGGGAATTACAAGAAACTACAGTGAAATGTACTGTAAGAATCCTGAAAACCAAAAGCACACAATATCTCTTTTAATTCTTCTCTTTCGTATTCCTCCATACGATCGATGTGGTCGTGATGCACTATAAGCTGATAGTTTCTGTGATTATCTGAATCTACCACTCTGGTCAGACTGACGCCACTGTTTCGAAAGCCGTTTTCATTCAGATATTCCTTTACTTTTCTTAACATCACATCCTCAAGTCCGTCATAGTACTGCTCCAGCTCCAGATTCTTCACATTTTCTTTACTGTAGGCGATATTGCTGATCAGAAAACTCAACAGGAGAAACAACACCAGCAGTACTATATAAAACAAGATATCCTTTCCATTCATTCTCTTTGCTGTACGATTTCTGTTATTCATAGCGTTTCCTCCATATCCTTGGTCTACTTCTAATACTCATTATAGCTTTTTGTAGTCCAAAATTAAGGACAGTCAATCTCTGACTCATAACCTATAAATGCATTTTTAACTGCTAGATTTTGCATAACCTTAATGATTTTGCGTTCTCTCCACTGCTCCGCAGAGTCTCCGATTCAATTTTCTCCTGATTGATTGCACAAAAAAAGAATCCTTACGGATTCTTTTTTTCGTAGCGAGAGGGGGATTTGAACCCTCGACACTGCGGGTATGAACCGCATGCTCTAGCCAACTGAGCTATCTCGCCAT
>CAMAHO010000125.1 GCA_945834545.1 uncultured Lachnospiraceae bacterium
CAGCCTGCTCTTTCCTGTATCTGCCTGGTTACCCACCTTGGTGTTCAAGAAACGCCGACATTGCTCATATCGCTCTTCATCGTGCAGAAGCCTTCCGCAGTCTCCTTTTTCGTAGTTTGTCACACCCTCCAAAGTACTGACACTCCTACACTCTCCCAAGACAAAATCCAACACTGTCTTTTTTACCCGGACAGTTCTCTCTAACAACCTGGTTGTCTGTGCTGTATTTCCCTCCTCAAACAACAGTATGTTTATCCTATTCTCCGGATCTGTCAGAGCATATACCTGTCTTCTGTCCTCCTGGCAGGCTCCGCTGTACAATAGAAAGGCATTTTCCAAAGTGAGTCCATGGTCTGCGCATAATCCTCTCTCCTGCAATTCCTCCAGAAATCCGCTAAACAGTTCCACGGCTGTTGACAGCCATAGCAAAAATCGCGTGAAGCCCTGCAGGGAGAAACGTCTTTCAACCTCCAGATAAGGCAACCTCTCCTTCGTTGCCTCTGCCCGGCTCTCCCAATAGGACAGTAACTTTTCTCTTATTGACTCCCCTTTTTTCTCTTGGTCAATCCAACATAAGAGAATACCCTGTATCGTTTGCAGAAGCTCCTCTGTTGAAGAAAAAGGCTGACTTTCCTTATTCAGTTCCACATATTCCTCCAAGGGTATCCCCAATCTCATCCCGACTTTTCCTCCGATGACCATGTTTTCCACCACTTGCTATCTCTCTTTTCATCTGACTATCTTAGCTCGTAGCCAAATACTTCCTCTGCATAGGGCTCAAAATCAGACCTGGTAAATACCTTGCCGGTCTTGACATACTCGTAACGAATAGCCTGCAGGTAATGCTTCATATGTACTTCCTTGCCATCCCCGTCGGCTGCTGCCAGGAATGCCGCATTGAGAATACAGTTCTTAATGTTACCGCCGGCAAACTCAA
This sequence comes from uncultured Lachnospiraceae bacterium, assembly GCA_945834545.1. Classification (GTDB taxonomy): domain Bacteria; phylum Bacillota; class Clostridia; order Lachnospirales; family Lachnospiraceae; genus Acetatifactor. Next base: position 938 of record CAMAHO010000125.1, read on the forward strand.
ACTTCTCTGCCAGGAAGCGGATATCCACATCCTCTGCCAAAGGAGTATCCTTAGGAATCGTCGTTCTCCAAAGCATTTCACGGGTATCTGCATTGGGGAACTGGAATTCTACGATATATTTCATACGTCTGAAGAAGGCCGGGTCAATGTTGTGCTTATAGTTGGTAGCAAGCACGGACACGCCGTCATAAGCCTCCACCTCCTGCAACAGCAAAGCTGTCTTGTTGTTGTTGGAAGCCTGATTACTTCCCCCGTCATCGGAACGCTTTGCAAAAAGCGTATCACATTCATCAAAGAACAGAACCACATTACATTTCTTTGCTTCTCGGAAAATCATGGAAATGGATTTTTCTGTCTCACCTACATACTTATCGATAACCTTAGACAGGTCTACCCTGTAGAGCTCCAGATTCAGCTCATGGGCAATTACCTGGGCACACATGGATTTACCGGTACCGGGCGCTCCGAACAGCAGCACGGATAGGCCTCGTCCATAAGGATACTTCTTGGTGTAATGCCAATTGTCATAGACCTGCTTGCGGAAATTCATCTGGTCAATGGCATGCTCTAGAGTTTCTCTCTGGTCCCTGTTCATAACGATATCATCAAAGCCGAAATTTGCCTTAACCTTGGTAGCCTTCTGGGTCAATTCCGAGCTCATTTGATTGTTACAGCCCTGAAACAGAGTGGCTCTGGGAATCAGAATATCCTTATTCATCGTAGCCAGACTTCTGGCATTGGCCAGAGCAGACTTGATTTTGCCCGGAGTAAACAGAAACTTCGTTGCCATTTCAAGCAAATCCACATCCTTATCCAAGGCGTAATCCTTGGAAAAAAGCTTCCAACACTCTTCTCTCTCCTGGTTGGTAGGGGTAGGGATCTCCAGTTCCGTAAATTCCTCCTTGGTGATATCACGCATGGGCATCTTTTCCTTGCTCAAGGCATATACCAGAAGCCCCTTACTTACCAATTTTGCAAGAGCCAGGTCCATGTAACCTAAAAACTTCTCCTTCTCATCCTCTCTAAAGGTAAGCTCATCCAGACAACAACAGGAATTCGTTAAGATACACTCTCTGGTCACTGCCCATAGGGCCTTCTCCACAAAATTAAAATCATATACAAAGAGCTTCTTGCAGTTAAGGGCAATGGCTCTCATATTGTTCTTGCGGCAGAACTGCTTGATGAAAAATTTTCTTCCGCTGCCTTCATCTCCATAGAAAGAGAAGATACGAACCCCCTCATTATAGGAAATCTCCATAGCCTCCAGCTGTCCTTTATTTGCCATAATGGGATCTAAAGGAGCATCGTCCGTGAGCATCTTAAAAAATCGAATATAGTTCTCATCCAGCTTCAGGGGATGCTTGCCAAACAAGAAGTCAATGATTCTCTTGTCCGGAGTAACCACTGTGGAAAAGGGCATTGCAGCATTCACCCGTATATCCAGAATGGGCTGTAGCTGCTCCAAGCCCACAGACATATCTCCATATGCTCCGGTGATGGAAAAGCTTGTGCCATAGTACAATCTTGCAGCAGATTCTATGGTAGGCAGGGACAGATTTCCGTTCTCATTGATGACCTGGAACACACCGGCATAATCCGTCTGGGTGGAAGCCAGAATTCCACAGGCAAAACAAAACACGGTAAAGGGCTCAAAGTCGAGCTTTCTGCACAGGGAATAAAAAGGCAGCTCTATCCCTTGTTCTATGGTTTTCTCTGCTCTTTCAGCGATGATTTCTAAAAGAATTTCGCTATTCGGGAGCTTTGCCGCATTTCTCTGGGGCACTTGGGACGCAGCTAAGGACTGAGCATAATCCTCAAACAGACCAAGCAGATCCTCCCCGATATCCAACTCCTCAGCGGATGGCTCCTCCTCAGAATCGGATTCCTGTTTCGTTTCCTGCTTTGTTTCCTGTTTGGTAAACCGATCGATTTTCTCCTGACACATGGTATGGGCAATCTCGATGTCCGGATACAAGACATTTTTATATCCTCCCTGACCGGAGGCAAACAAGGTTTTCATATCTTCTAAGTATAAATCCAACCTGCTGTTGACGCAGGCAAACAGGTGATCCATGTAGTCTGCATAATCCTGAAAGGGCTTATTTCTGGTCTCATCCTTAAAACATTCCTGTATGTTCATACTATATTCTCCCTTTTTGTTTCAATGTACCGATTTCTCAAGGGCCATGATTTCCTCTTCTATCCTTCCTGTCCCGTATGGAACAATGCGGATTTGTCAAAGACACTTTTCTGAGAATTGATCCCTTCAAAAACAGTGCTGTAAAATGCCCCCGGCTCCTCGTTAAGAGGCTTTTCCTTCTGCCGTGTTTTATAGGTGAGCCACTCCTCATCCTCAAACTGACTTTGTTTCTTTTTGTTTTCATTCTGTTGCTGCTTTACCAGTCTGTCACTCAGCCTCATGCTCCACCTCCGGCTATCTCAAATCAGTTTCCTTCCTGGATGGGCTCCCCCAAATAGTCCTTAGGAAACTCTTCCTTTGAAATCTCTTCCAGCTCGATATATTCCCCGCTTACATAGCCGGTTACCTTCCCCGTGGTAATCAGTATCCAGTCATCTCCTGTCTCCAACACATAGCCTTGTGACCCACTCTTAAGTCTCCCTACTACCTTTCCCTTTTTATCCGGCGTAGCACGACAGTTGAGAAAAGACTTCAATGCTGCTACCGTAAAGCGATAGTAGCTCTGCTCCTCCTCTGTGTAAGACTCTTCTATGTAAGGCTCCTTAGCAGGCTCTGACTCCACTTTTGGTGGTTCCTCAACCGTCTCCGTTTCTTTAGGTACCTCTGTTGTATCCGGTATACTCCAATCCACAGACAGCGTTGTTTCCTTTTTGTTATCCATCACATACCGCAGTACACCTACCGCACTCCCACTGACCAGCAGAAAAAGAATTGCAGCAAGGATAATGCTCCTGTCCTTATTCATATTCTTCACTCCTTCGCACAGCTACTGTTCCTGCCATACTAGTCCGTAGGCAGCTGTACATAAATTCCCATGCCTTTGCCAACATTGCTTTTGGCATATATGGTTCCGCCATAAGAATTGACAATAGCCTTTGCCTGGGTAAGTCCCAGGCCATTTCCGCTGATACGATTGCTTCCCTGATAGTTTAGTTCAAATATGTGCTCTGTCTCCTTTTCCGGAAGACCATTTCCATTGTCCTTAAGAACGATAAAAATATCATCTCCCAGATTGGATATGGTGATTACCAGCCTGCCGGCGCGATTCATGTACTTGATGGAATTATCTATGATATTGCGGAACATAATGCGGATTCTGGAAGGATCTGCCTTCACCAAGATACTCTCCTCGGGAGCAGAAATCTGTATCTCCAGATGTACCTTTTGAGCAAAGGGTTTTAACTCCTCCACTGTCTGTCTTGCAATTTGAATGATATCTATGGTCTCCCGCTTTTCCTCTGTGGCTTCTCCGGGTGGCAAAATCGTCATCCATTCCTCGCTCTTCTGGGCTGCCTCCTCCAACGCCTGCTCTGCCTTTTGTCTTTCCTGCTCTGCCCTTTGTCTTTCTTGCTCAGCAGCCTGTTCCTTCTGTAAGACTGCCTCCTCCATGGCCTTGGCATAGCGTTCCTTTTCCTCTGTCAAAGTTTCAACCTTTGCTTCCAGGATCTGTTTTTCTTCCCTTAGCTCTTCCATGGTCTTTCTCGTCTCAGGAGTTTCCCCTGTATATTTTAACAGGGCAAAAACCAATAGCAAAACGCCATACACCATAGCTGAAATCATCATGAACAGACTGTTGTCCATAAAATATCCGTACAAAACCCCCACATAACCTAATAGGGCTGCAAGTAAAATGATTTTCTTATATGTTGTCATCTTTCTTCCTTCCTACTACTCCAAGAATTTTTCAATCTTAAGTACATTTTCGCCTTCTTCATAAGCATATTCTATGGAATCCATGGTTTGTTTGATCAGATAGATTCCCAGTCCTCCTATCTGTCTGTCCTCTGCTGAAAGCGTGATATCCGGGTCTTCATGCTCCAGCGGATTGTAGGGCACGCCCTTGTCTCGAAAAACCATACAGAAGCGATGCGGATTCTCCAAAAAACGTAGCTTGATCACAGCCTCTCCCGGTTGTCCCTCGTAGGCGTAGTGGGCAATGTTCACAAACAGTTCCTCCGCTGCCATCACCAACTGCATCTGAACCATAGCATCACAACCATCCTGCACCAGCAGCTCCTCCACTTGTTCCAATACCACCGGTAAATTCTCATCTGATGCTACCAGCCTCAATTCCTTCTCCACAGTAGTCCCCCTTTATCGCTCTAGCGGTATTCCAAAACCAACATAGTGATATCGTCAAACTGCTCTGCCTCACCTACAAAAGCATCCACATCGGCTCTTACCACTGAAATAAACTTCTCTAATTCTTCCTCCTTATGTGCGTTGAGACTGTCTTGCAGACGTTTCTCGCCAAACAGCTCTCCGGCGGCGTTCTGCGCTTCCGATACGCCGTCTGTATATAAGAAGATTCTGTCTCCAGGCTCTAATTTAAGGCTCTGACTGGTATACGCTATGTCGGGAAGACCTGCCAGCACAAATCCGGGCTGTGCCGAAATCCAATCAAAGCCCTTTCCCTGATGCAGAATAAGCTGCGGATTATGTCCTGCATTGGCATACTCTACCTGTCCTGTGCTGATGGTCAGGACAGCCATAAATGCAGTTACAAACATGCCCTCATCATTTCCTTCGCAAAGCTGGTTGTTTACCACCTCTAATACCTTGCTTGGCTCCTTAAGCTGACAAGCGTAATTCTTAAGCAGAGTCTTGGCAATTACCATAAACAAAGCTGCCGGCACTCCCTTGCTGGAAACATCCGCAATAATAACGGCCAGATGGTCCTCGTCTATCATAAAGAAGTCATAGAAATCTCCTCCCACAGCTTTCGCCGGATCCATACAAGCAAACACATCAAACTCCTGTCTGTCCGGAAATGCCGGGAATATCTTGGGTAACATATCCTCCTGAATCTTGGCTGCTACATTTAACTCTGCGCCGATACGCTCTCTTTCAGCTGTGACCTGACTTAAGTTTTCAATATATTGCTTTAAGTCCACGGTCATAGAACGGAAGGCATTTGCCAGCTCCTGAATCTCACCGTCTGTCTGAATATCCAGCTGATAGTCCAGATTTCCTTTACTGATAATCAAAGCCCCCTGTGTCAGCTTTTCAATGGGCTCCACCAAGGATTTGGAAAACCTGGAGGACACAAATCCTACAATACATAGGATAACCAAGGTTACTGCAAAAAATAACAGCATCACATTGCGAATATTCTGATCCAAAAAGTCGATTGAGGTGGAAACGCTGGTGGTAATGGCCTCCCCTACATTTTCAACCGGTTTCTCCAAGCGGCTATAGTCCAGTATGACAAATACGGTCCAGTCATTGCTCTCGATTTTTGCAGCTCCAAGGAGCAATCTCTCCTGCTCCAAAATCTTTACGGAAACCCCCTCCTGCATTTCCTGCCTCATCTGTGCCACATAGGACTCCAATCTGCCATAGGAATCCTCCTTTATGCCCTGCATATACTTCCCCTGGGAGCTCACTAAAAAGACATCCTCAAAAATCGTCTGATCCTGCTTCAGAATGGTTTCACAGACATCCGCCAGATAAATATCCTCGCCTATAACACCCTTCACTTCCCCGCCTACCATGACAGGTATGGAACAGGTCAGAGTCATTTCTCCAGTGAGAGCGTCATCGTAGGGCTCCATCCAACAAATGTCTCTCTTCTCTAGGGCTGCCTTGTACCAGTCACGCTCTCTTCTGTCCACCTGGGCTCCGCCGTACTCA
>CAMAHO010000126.1 GCA_945834545.1 uncultured Lachnospiraceae bacterium
TTGCTCTCCACCTAAATGTCCGGCTAAAAACTTATGAATAGACAGATTTGTTACCTCTTCCACCAGTCTTCCCGTAGTACCGGTAGCATACAATTCATTTTTGCTTAAAATTCCTCTATATGCTATACAAAAATTTTGCATTAGTTTTTTCTTTGTATCATGTGCAATCAATGCAATGTTCATGAAAGAATACCTCCTTAGATAAGCTCCTTTGTTCCATGTGCTTCCTGTAGCTTAATATTTAGTACAAACCCAATCCCCATATACAAACTTAGCAATGAAGTTAATCCATTGCTGACAAAAGGCAGAGGAAGTCCCGTATTCGGTAACAAGAAGGTTGCCACGCCGATATTAATAAAGCTTTGAAAGCCAATCAATCCTCCTACCCCAGCACATATAATCTGTCCGGATAAATCCTTCGCTCTTCGACCAACAGAAAAGCATTCCAAGGTGATTAACACCAGTAAAACAACAACAAACACGCTTCCTTTAAATCCAAATTCCTCACCAATTACAGCAAAAATAAAATCTGTTTGAGCTTCTGAATAAAAATTTCCGTTTTTCACAGAAGTAATCTCATTGTTTTTGTAACCCTTACCGTTTAACTGGCCACTTCCGATTGCCATAACAGAATTTAGCTGCTGTAAAGCCTCTTCATTTGCATACTCTTCTGGATGAATGAAAGACATGATCCTATTCTTCTGGTACTCTTCCAGGAACTGACCTTCAGGCTGCAAAGCCAATGTGACGATAATTGCAATCGCAGGAACGGCTACCGCCAGAATACTAAAAATGATTTTCAAGCTAAGTCCGCCAGTGAATATGATAACACAAAAAATCAAAGCAATCATAATACTTGTGGACAAATCCGGTTGTTTAAAAATTAATAAAATCGGAATCAAAATAAGCAATACACAAGAGCCAAGTACTGGTAGAGAATTTAGTTTCTCCTTGTATTTCATAATATACTTTGCGAAGAATAAAATCAATAAAATTTTGGCTAATTCAGAGGGTTGAAAACCCAAGCCTCCTATTTTCAGCCAGCGTTGTGCACCATTCCCTTCTTTTCCGACAAACAAAACTGCTAACAGTAATGCCAGGTTTAATACATACATAATCCAATAAAATTTCAGAAAAAAAGAATAATTAAAAAAGGATATCACAACCATCAATACCAAACCAAAGATAACCCCAATCAGTTGCTTGGATTGCAGAGATTCGTCTGCACTTCCAATTGCAAAAATGCCGACAACGGAAATGCAGACAATATAAATGAATAATTTATAATCATAGTCTCTTAGTCGAATTTTAGAAAACATAGCTTCTTTTGTCCTCTATTTCTTTTGCAAATCTACAATAGGTATATTGGCGTACAATACCGGTTTGCTGTTTCTGCCGGTATTCTCTTTTCTGGTGTTGATTTGTATTTCCATTTTCTCCTCATCAATTTGCATATACTTGGAAATCACTTTTGCAATATCTGTTTTAATCAGCTCCATCATTTCAGGAGAACAATTTACGCGATCGGATATAAGCAGTATCTTTAATCGATCCTTTGCCACCTGACAGGAGTTTTTTTTGCGGAAAAAAAGCCTCATTTTCCATCCTCCCATCAGTTATGATTTCTTGATTAAGCTGGAAAGCTTTGTAAAGAAAGACACACCCTTTTGTAAATTCAAATATGGCACATCTTTGCCTTGTATTCTCTCAACAATATTCGCATAGGCCAAACCTGCAGGACAGTTCTCTCCAACAAGCGGTACCCCTTGGTTTGTTGACACCACAACATTCTCATCATCCGGCACAATACCAATCAAGGGAATACCCAGGATGTCTACCACATCAGAAGAGGACATCATATCTCCCCTATGTACCATCTCAATTCGAATACGATTAATTACAAGGTCCATCTTGGCAATACCGGCAGCTTCCAAAAGTCCGATGATACGGTCTGCATCCCGAATGGACGAGACCTCAGGAGTGGTCACAACCAGTGCCCTGTCTGCTCCTGCTATTGCATTTTGGAACCCTTGTTCAATTCCGGCAGGGCAATCCAGTATAATATAATCAAACTGTTCCTTCAGATGTTCTATCACCTTGATCATCTGACTTGGAGTTACAGCCGATTTGTCTTTCGTCTGTGCAGAAGGCATCAGGTAGAGTCCGGGATTCTTTTTGTCACGGATTAACGCCTGTTTTACCCTACAGTTTCCCTCTACCACATCTACAAGATTGTATACAATCCTGTTTTCCAGCCCCATAACCACGTCCAGATTTCTAAGGCCGATGTCAGTATCAATCAAGCAGACCTTTTTCCCAGCCTTGGCCAAGCCGGTTCCTACATTGGCTGAGGTAGTTGTTTTTCCAACTCCTCCTTTTCCTGATGTAACAACAATTACTTCACATTCCATATCTAACCTCCAAAAACAGATTTACTCTCTTTTGTAAACTAATTTCTTTGGCGATATGTAGATTCGTATTTTAAAATTTACTCAAAATACTTCTGTTTGGTACATCAAAAACTATTTCATCATTTTTTACATACGCAATCTTAGGTTGAATTTTTGGTTTTATTCCCCATTTTGATTGTTTTATCGGTTTATATTTATAATCACCAATTCTCATGCGCTCAGGAGCCATCTCTAAAGCCAGAATAAAGTGATTATTTTTGTTATCATCCCCTGCAAAGGCTTCCCCATATAAGCCACCCAGAACAATTATATTTTTCGAGGAAATCACTGCACAGCCGGGGTTGACATCACCAATCACCACTATGGTTTTTGTACTTTCAATCACCTTGTTATCTGTCAGATTTCCCTTGTAAAAGCAGCCATCATCCTTCTCGCTAAGCTTTTCATCCATTTGCTTCACAGCACGGGCAAATACCTTGTCACTGTCCTTGTTTATGATACAATACACTGACAACTCACAATTCGCTTTGATGGTGTCTATCAGTTCAATTTCTTCCGTAGGAGACAGTCTTCTGCCTTCTACACAGATGGCTGTATTGGCATTGCCAAAAAACTTTTTTCCTTTGTTAAATTTCGTTGCAACATCCTCCAGAATCTCCTCATAGGTAACCTCCGGATTCATAATGAAACTGATTCCGTCCGGAAAACTTTTTATCACAACAGGTTCCTTCATCAAGATCTCCTCCCTTACATTTCATTCGTGATACCAGCATCAGGGGTGTCTGCAGTACCGGTTATCAACGCATCAGTTTCCTCTAAATGATAATAGTATTTTAGAATCTCTTTTGTGCACTGGGCTGCATAGTCAGAGCTGTAACCAAAAGGAATTCGTGTAGCTATAGCAATTTCGGGCGTATCATAGGGGGCATAACAAACAAACAATGCATGATTTGGTCTTGATTTACTTTGCTCAGCAGTTCCTGTTTTACCTGCCAGCTCAATTCCCAGTTCTCGGAAGTAGGATTTGTTATCCACCACAGCCTTCATTCCTCTGTGAATGACGTCCCAGTATTCAGGTTCCAAATATACTGTATTTCGAACATTAGGCTCATAGTTTTTCAGTAATATCCCTTCCGAATCAGTTACCTTGTCCAACAATGTTAGATTATAACAGATTCCTCCATTGGCAACTGTCGAAATATAGCGAGCAAGTGAAACTGTTGTGAAACTATTGCTACCCTGCCCAATCGCTGAACGAACCGGGTCTATATCTGACACATTGGGTGCCGCTTCTGAAATCTCCACTCCGCTTTTTTCAGATAAGCCAAACATATCTGCATATTGATACAAGGTATTCAGTCCATTTTCCGGCACATATTCACCGTTTCGAAGGGACAGATTGTACCCAATATCATAAAAGAAATAGTTACAGGAATCTCGAATAGCCGTTTCTACCGTTTCTGTTCCATGGCCATAAATCTTCCAGCATCTTGCGTTCGGAGTAATATTTGTATAGGTTCCTTGGCAGAACACTTTAGTGGAAAGAGAAATCACGCCCTCCATCAAGCCCGCAGCAGAGGATACCATCTTAAAGGTTGACCCTGGAGCAGCCTTGTATTGCGTTGCAAAGTTGTACTGTGGATTGGATTTATCGCTGTTAAGCTTTGCATAATATTCCGGGTCAATGGAATTGGCCATCTTATTGTTGTCATATCCCGGATACGTCACCAAAGCTAAAATATCACCGGAATTGACATCTGTAATCACAGTAGAAGCATTACAGGGATCCAAAGCCAGCATAGCCGGTGTGATTTCCAGATTTCGTATTCGGTTTTTCATAAAATCATAGGGGCTTAGCTTTCCTTTCATCAGATTCAGTTCATCTTCAATGGGAATATCTACCAAGCCTTGTTCACACAAAACCATAGCAACTTCTTTTCCGGATATGGCGTTGTTTAAAAGAGCATATTTTATGATCTTTTTTTGAAACTCGCTGTTATTATCCAGAAGAATAAACAACTGTTTCATAATACTATCAAATACCTGTTTTGAATCCGAATAGACATCTTCCAATTCCAGCTTTGTGACATCTATCCAATTCATAGAGATACAGTATTCCAAATACTCGGTTAGACTAATTACTTCGTCTTTTGTCCAGCGAATATACGTAGAATCGTTTTCAGGGATTTTTCCTGTCATAATAATGCCCTGTTTGTTCAAAATAGATACCATATTGCTCTCGTATATCTGAAATTCTTTATTTAGCTTTGAATACACTGTTTTTTTTGTAAACAGTTCCTCCTTCAGACTCTCATAAACCCTATCTTTATACTCCAGATACTCCGCGTAAACAAGGCTCTCTGTTTCCCCCGCTTCTTTCGAGGACATATGTTTCAAATCAATCACATTGTTATTAAATAAAGCAAAATAGACATCGTATATAGGTATTTTGATGTCTGCACTTTGAGAATTTTCACCCGGTATATATTCCTTCGTGTTGATAATCTTATCCAACAATAAACCTGCTAACTTTTGTTCGATAATATTGTAGGCTATCATAGTTAAATCTTTATCTATTGTAAGATACACATCACTACCGCTGGTGGCATCTATATGCTCCAAAAGGGAGATGACCTTCCCGGTATTATCTACTACAACCTTCTCACTTCCCTTTGTACCCTGCAGTGTGGTTTCCATATAGCCTTCTATTCCACTTTTACCAACAATATCATTGATAGAATAAAAGCTTTCCAGTCCGGTTTCTTCCAGCTTTTTTTGATTTAATTCCGTCAGTTCATCTGCAGAAATATTACCAGTATATCCTAAAACATGAGCAAAGTATTTACTATCTATATATTTTCTTATGGTGTCTTCTTCGATGGTAACTCCCGGCAAATCATAGGCATTCTCCATAATGACAGCTACTGTCTTCTCACTCACGTTTGTCGCTATTGTAGTTCCGATATATTTGCGATAGGAGGTCAGATTCATAGCATATCGGATATTGACCATTTTAAGCCATTCTTCCTTTGTATACCCCTTTCCCGGAATAAAGGCTGAGGAGGAATCCTCCGGGTTTTCATATTCCCCTATGGCAAACCCATTTTTTCTGCTGATATGCTCCATAAGATTTTCTGCCGTTACGGTCTTTTCTTCTTCCTCTAACTCGTCAATTGTTTTCTTTCCATAGACATCTGCAAGAAATCTTAAGAGCTTTGTTCCTTCTACAGAATAGGTAAAATATCCATCTTCATCCAGAATGACCTTAAAGTCAGATATCACATGGTCACCGTTTTTCTCAATCATACATATCAGCTTATAGATGGTGGCATTTAGATTCTTATTCTTCTGGCGATTTGTCTCATAGACGTCCTCTAATTTCACCGAATATGCTAATTCGTTATAAGCGAGTAGATTTCCGTTTCGGTCATAGATTTTACCTCTGGTTCCCGAAATATCCCTGGTCTTTACATTTTTCAGCATAAACTCATCCAGATATTTCTCACCATTTACAATCTGAAGTGTAAAAAGTCTGTAGATTAGAAGTACAGTCAAAAAGAGGAACAAAACGGATAAAAATGTAAGCCTGCTCTTTAGAAAGCGTATAAACTTCACATAAAAATCATCAAACAAATTTCTGTTCTCTCTTTCTTTCTCTTTTTTCCAACAAATGATTGACCACCAGAAGGATGGGATAAAAGAGAATCGTTGCTAATATCGTAAACAATAGCTCCGGTATAATCACGTGTATGATATACCACAGAAACTCAAATTTACCATTTAAAAGAAATAATAGCAGATAACAGCTTACACTGAAGGTCAAATCACTTACGGCTATTAACAAAAGCGGAAGCTTGATATCCTCAGGATAAAAAACTCGATAAAACTTACCGTTTAAAAACCCAATATACATATACAGCAGTGCATAAAATCCAAGCATGTCTCCAAAACACACATCACATAAAAATCCGCAGATAAGTCCTACAAACAGACCTGACTTCTCACCGCACATAAAGCCATAGGCAGCTGTCAATATTACCAGTAAATTAGGCACTATTCCGCCCAAAGCCAAACTTCCGAAGGAGCTGCTTTGGAGGATAAATGCAATAAATAT
>CAMAHO010000127.1 GCA_945834545.1 uncultured Lachnospiraceae bacterium
TGATCCAAAAAACTCTTTACTTTGGGATAGGTTTGAAAATACTGTTCAATATAATTTGCTGCTTCTTTCGTTGATATGCTTAAATCCTGACCTAAACCAAAGGAGCTGATTCCATATACAATCCCAAAGTTCACAGCCTTCGCATTTCTTCTCTGCAGAGGTGTCACCTCGTCAAAAGGAATACCAAATACCTTGGAAGCGGTAATACTGTGTATGTCCTGATTTGTCTTATATGCCTCAATCAACTGTTCATCCCCAGACAAGTGGGCTAATACTCTAAGCTCTATCTGAGAATAATCAGCATCTAAAAAGACATACCCCTCTTTGGGAACAAACACCTTTCGAATAGAACGTCCTAATTCCATTTTCATAGGAATATTCTGCAGATTCGGTTCAGTAGAACTAATTCTTCCTGTTGTCGTAATCGTCTGATTGAAATTTGTATGGATTCTTCCATCCTCTTGTATATAGCCTGCCAGGCCATCTGCATAAGTAGATTTCAATTTGCACAGACCTCTGTATTCCAAAACCTGACCTACAATTTTATGCTGTGGCGCTAATTTATCCAATACATCCGCTGCCGTGGAATATCCTGTTTTTGTCTTTTTCCCTCCCGGCAGCTGTAACTCTTCAAATAACACAACCGCAAGTTGCTTGGGCGATAGGATGTTAAATTCATGTCCTGCAGCTTCAAATATACTCTTTTCCAACTCGTATATTCTATCTTGAAGCTGGTCTCCATACTCAATAAGCTTATCTTTTCTGGCAATGATTCCTTCCTTTTCCATATCATACAAAACCAGAGAAAGAGGCATTTCTATTTCCTTCATAAGCTGTAGCATTCCCATTTCTTCCAGCTTATTCTCTAAGACCAAGGTTGCATCATAAATAACCTTCGCTGACATCGCCATATATGAAAGGAAGTCTTCCTTCTGTGAATGAAATGCCATCTGCGGTGTATCTTTTTCAAAGAGTTCCCGATATCCCTTAACCACCTTGTCCAAAAATCCCGTTGCAATGCTCTCGATATCATAGTCATTTTTCAGAGGGTTAACCAAGTAAGCTGCTATCAATACATCAAAATATCTGCTGACGGAATCTGTAGCATAATAGGGATATTGCCGTTTGATATCATACGTACAAACATCCCTCTTTCCAGTAAAGCTTTGTAATATCTGTTTCATTTCCGTTTCCTCCAAGAAGGAGGGATTTGCATACACAACTGCCCCTATTTGAGGCTCAAAAATAGAAACCCCCATCAGTCCACTGTCAGCAAAGACAGGAAAAATGGCAGTTCTTTCATCTATCATTTCTAGTTTCTCTTTCAATTGTGGGATGTTTTCAACCTCAGTGAAAACGAATTTCTCCGTCTCGTTATGCTCTTGCGTGTTTTTAGAAAAACGATTCATCAGATTTTTAAACTCCAGATTCTTATAAAGCTCATAAGCCTCCTTTGTATAGAAATCTTTGATTACTCCATCCTCGTAACTACAATCCAAGCTGCAATCCAGCTTTATGGTAGCTAAGGTCCTGCAAAAAAAAGCCAGCTCTCTATTTTGTTCCAAGCTCTCCCGTACACTTTTTTTGGATATTTTGTCCAGATTGCTGTATAAATTCTCTAACGAGCCATATTCTACAATCAACTCTTTTGCCGTCTTTTCACCGATTTTAGGCACACCGGGAATATTGTCGGAGCTATCTCCCATAAGAGCCTTTACTTCTATAAACTCTTTTGGTGTTACCAAGAGCTGTTCTTTCACATCCTTCGCATAATAGTCCTCGATAACTGTACCGCCTGTCTTTGTCTTTGGTATACGTATCTTGATATGCTCTGAAGCAACCTGCAACAAATCCCTGTCACCGGAAACCAAAGCCACCTCCACACCTGATGTTTCTGCTTCTTTCGCTAATGTACCCAGTATATCATCCGCTTCATATCCTTCCTTTTCTACGGTTACTATCTGCATAGCGTGAAGCACTTCTTTCATCATTGGAATTTGTTCGCGCAGTTCCTCCGGCATAGCCTTTCTGGTGCCTTTGTATTCCTGATACATCTCATGACGAAAAGTTTTCCCATGTACATCAAATGCAACAATCAGATAATCCGGTTTTTCCTCATCCACTATTCGAAACAAAATATTTAAAAAACCGTAGACTGCGTTGGTGTGGAAACCTTTTTGATTGGTTAAATTGGGTAAGCCATAGAAGGCTCTGTTCATAATACTGTGTCCGTCTATCAAAACCAATTTTCGGTTCATACATCCAAACTCCTTACCATCAAAAACTATTACAAAAACAAAACGACAAGTGAAGCTACTGCAAAAGCTCCCCCAATGAGCTCCAGATAAAATGCCTTCTTTCGATTCAACCGATAGCTTTTAAGCTGCCTTTGGGCTTCCGCTATACAGTTGCTAAGCTCCTTATTTAAATCAAATGCGTCCCCGGCCTCAAGATGCACAATACCTTTCGAAATTAAAAGCTGTATCGTCAATTCTTCTTTACATTCCGGGCAGGAATCTGCATGCTCACAAAAATCTTTGAGTTGAGCATATTCTAAATCCTTATTTAAAAATGCAGGTATACAACGAACAAACTCTTTGCAATTCACTAACTTGTCAGTCCCTTCTAAAATGCAATTCTGCTAAATTCCATTTCCTCAGCTAATGATTCATCAGATATTTCTCTTCAAAGGCGGGTACGGAAATGGGTCTGTCAAAATAGTACCCCTGGAATACATCACAGCCGGCATCCACTAGGTAGTCTACCTGTTCTTTCGTTTCCACGCCCTCGGAAACCACCTTTATGCCCAGCTGCTTGGACATGATAATGGTATTGTCCATGATAACCTTACTCTTTTCCTTGTGGCTGGTTTCCTTTAAAAAGATTCGATCCAATTTGATGGCGTCAACCTCAATATCCTTAAGTGTATTTAAGGATGAGTAACCGCTTCCGAAATCATCTATCTCCACCTCAAAACCTGATTGACGCAGCTTGTCAATTACCAGTAGGTTATCAGCAGCCTCATTGACAATTGCTGTCTCCGTAATCTCCAACTTAAGACTTTTGGGATCTATCTTATATTCTTGAACTAAATTTGTTATATATTCATGAATATCCACATAATAGAAATCCAAAGGTGATATATTCACAGAAATATATAAATGACCTTTCCCCTCGCTTTGCCAGGCCGAGAGCTTACTGCAAGCCATTCTCCACACATATTGATCCAGTTTATGTATCAAGCCTGCTCTCTCAAAGACCGGTATGAATTCAATGGGCGGTATCAAGCCCTTTGACGGATGAATCCAACGTACCAAGGCCTCTGCTCCCAGGATTTCTCCGCTGCCGGATAGCTGAGGCTGCAAAAACATCTGGAACTGTCCCTCCTCCAGTGCTTTCTCAAACTCTCCAATCATAAGCTTCGTGTTTCTATGGTCAGCTCCCACATTTGCATCATACCAAGTGGTCATTACGCCATAATCGTCCTTGATTTTGCGCACTGCAAGATAGGCATGGTCGCACATAACAGATACTTCCATGGAGTAGTCATGAATCGGATAAATGCCGGCATGAATGTGCAGTTTGAACATATCGGACTTGACGCAGGAACAGATCTTCTTCAACCGTTCAAGCAGCATACTTTCATCAAAATACTCTTCCGGAACACAAACCACAAACCGATCGGATACCAGTCGGCCCACAAAGATATCCTCACGGTTATCTTCATTTAAAATTCTAGCCGCATTCACCAGTATCTCATCGCCCTGTTTTTCACCAAACAAGGCATTATAGGTTTTGAAATCCTTAATATCCGTACATACCAAAATCCACTTTTTATTGGTATCCTCATTTAGTATCTCTTTCACCTTAGAGAAAAAGCTTTCTCGGTTATACACGCCTGTCAGGGAATCCAGCTCTGCTCTTTCTCTCTCCGCTGCCAGAGCTTGTACATCCTCTGTTTTATTTCGCATACTAAATACACAACCAAAGTAGTTATTGGTTTCATCAACCAAAGGATTATAGGTGGTATCATAATAGATTTTGACACCACCTATATTCTTCTCTTCCTGGAAGGTCTGGTAAGGTATATCCTGTGGATTTCTGGCCTCCAGCCAAGCTCCAAATGTGGTCTCGATTGCAATTTCATTCCCCATCAAATGAAACAGTTCCCTTGCGACCTTATTGACATAAACACATATGTTGTCTTTATTAAAACAAATGATTCCATTTGATATTCCGTCCAAAGAATACTTAACGATACTCTCAGCCTCAGCTCGAGGTATTACTGACAAAATCAAATAAACAATTAACATAGACAAACCAGCATATAAGACACCGGAAAAATCCACCGGTAAACTGATGTTACTGACAATAACATTTACGGCCAAAGTAATAAGAACTGCTATGGTCAAAATAGTATACTTGCTTCTATACAGCTTAATTGTTTTTCTCGCCTTAATAATCAAAGCTGACAACAACAATATCATATAAATATAGAAAACACTTAAATGGATAAAAAATCCCGGAAATTTCGCTACAAAGCAATGATAAGCGAAATTGTCATCCACTCGAATTCTATTTACGGAAAATGCAATCTCAAAGAAACTATTCAAAACCAAAAAGAGGAAATCCGCTCCTGACAATAAAACCGCAAGTATCTTAAGTATTCTCGCTCTACGATATACCACATTATAGCTCTCTGAAACATTGAGGAAAGTCAGAATATGAATGGAAGAAAGCCAAAAATACATTCCGAAAAAAAGCATAGACAGAAAATATTGCTCGACAAACATTCCCAGAAAATAGAAAGCAAGACTAGCTGATGACACTCCTAACATGGTCTGCATAGCAACCCTCTCACGCATTTTCGCATGTTGTAAATAACTGATGCAGGCTATCATAGAACAGGTAACTATAACTGCCAGAAATACAAATGCATAAACCATAACTCTTTTCCCCTAAAACAAGATTATTTTTGCTTGTAAAAAGTTACATACAGCCTATATTATTGTACAATAAAAATGTGAATTTGAGAAGATGTTTCTTGCAATAAAAAAACACCGAAAAATCGGTGTTTTGCACTGCCGGCAGCGGGACTTGAACCCGCACGTGGTTGCCCACAACAGATTTTGAGTCTGCCTCGTCTGCCATTCCGACACGCCGGCGTTTTTTACAACATTGGTATAGTATCACAGTTTAACCTATATGGCAAGTGGTTTTTTCAAAAATGCCAGACAGCATTTTTCTACCACCGTATGGGAATTGTATATCCACCAAGTATTTTACACCATTTTCAGAGAGAAGTTACCGTTATGAACCTCCAATTCGCCATAGGAACCGCAAATGATAGGAACTGCAGGAGAAAGATGTCCAAAATCAGCGTCAAACACAATAGGGACTTTATGCCTTTCTGCTACCGGTAAAATTGCCTTATATTGATCCAATCCCATAATGCACTGCCCGTGCTGCATAGGTCTGCCTACAATGAAGCCTTTTATATAGCGAAACCATCCTGCCTGTTCCATCTGCCACATAGCTCGTCTCATACCAAATACATTGAGATCGCAGGACTCTAAAAACCACAGGAAACCATCTTCCCTATAATGCTCCAGATACTCCTCTACCCTATCAAATCTTGTTCCTAAAAGGGTAATCAGGCAGTCCATGCATCCTCCAAGCAATCGCCCTTTCATAGAAAGCTGGCTGGTTTTATTACCGTTTTCATCATAGCAAAACAATTCTTTACGTTCTGTCAGATGATATTCTGCCAGTGGATTTTCAGCTGTTTTTAGAGATTCTCGTTCGAAAGACTCATAACCATGCACAATGTTCGTCCTTCCCATCAGAATATCCAAGGTATCATAATGATTCTGATACCAGTTGTTCATACCAAAGGAGGGTGCACAGACACTATAGAGTGACTTAACTTCACAGATTGTAGTCAACAGAAAGGTAAGATTCGTATTATCCGAATACCCTGCAAACCATTTAGGAGGCAAGCTCTTAAGCTTATCGAAATCAATATACTCCAGGATTTCACACATTAGCTCACCGCCGCCACAGGAAAGCAATATGTCGTTTTCAGTACTTTCATACATCTGCATAAACTCTTCTGCGCATAATCTGGGCTCGTTGCTGATTCCAACCCCTTTTACTTCATAACAATTAGGGCCTAAGATGATCTTAAGCCCTTTTTCTTTAAACTGTCTTATAGCATTATCAAGGCAAGCTTTATATGGATTGGATGCGCAACCAAAGGAGGGTGCCACCAGCCCTATCGTGCCATTTGGTGATAAGTAGTTCGGTGTTTTCAAATCTGAATCTCTCCAATTTTCTTGTAAATATCAAAGCAATCAAAGGTTGCAAAATAATCCTTCGGTGTTTCTGCTCTTCGAATTAATTCTACCGAACCAT
>CAMAHO010000128.1 GCA_945834545.1 uncultured Lachnospiraceae bacterium
ACACTAAAAAAGCCAGAAATTACCGTCCCCAGTGGTCCGCCCCCCAGTGACTCTCTCCGTTGTCTCCGTTATTCCTTATAAGCCTAAATACTTCTCCACTGTAGCCTTCATATCCGCTGCGTCACACTGGTTGTTATGTACGACCGGTGCTGTGCGAATCTCTTCGATGGCATTGGGCACCTTGATTTGTCCCAATTTAGACAGTTCATCCACCAGCTCAAAATCGCCCAGGGTTTCATATTTCTTGTCAATGGCATTCATTACGCTTCTTGTAAACTTAAACGGACTGGCAGTGGACGCAATGATGGTCTTTGTGGTATCCCCTGTAGTTTCCTTATATTCCTTATAAACAGAATAAGCCACTGCTGTGTGGGTATCCATAATGTAATCATTGTCAAAATAGACATCCTTGATAGCCGCTGCTGTCTTCTCTTCTGAAGCATAGTTGCCATAGAAATCCTTCAGGTTTTCCTTCATCTTAGGAGTAATCTCGTATTTTCCCTGTCCGGAAAGCAGACTCATAAGCTCTTTTGTCTTATCTGCATCATTTCCTGCAATATAGTAGATTAGTCTCTCCAGATTGCTGGAAATCAAAATATCCATTGAGGGGGATGAGGTCAATACAAATTTCCTGTTTTTATCGTATATACCGGTGTCGAAGAAGTCATACAGCACCTTGTTTTCGTTGGAAGCACAAATTAACTTTCCTATGGGAAGTCCCATGTTTTTTGCATAAAAAGCTGCAAGAATATTTCCAAAATTACCCGTTGGAACGACTACATTAATCTTCTCGCCTTCTTCTATCTCACCCTTTTCCAGCAGTTTTACATAGGCATATACATAGTAGCATATCTGCGGTACTAATCTTCCTATATTGATTGAGTTGGCGGAAGAAAACTGGAAGCCCTTTTGGTCCATAGTTTCTGCCAGCGCCTTGTCTGAGAAAATATTCTTCACACCGGTCTGGGCATCATCAAAATTACCGTGAATGCCTACTACATAAGTGTTCTTTCCCTTCTGGGTAACCATCTGCTTTTCCTGAATGGGACTCACACCATTCTTCGGATAAAATACGATAATTCTGGTCCCTTCAACATCTGCAAAGCCTGCCAGAGCAGCCTTTCCTGTATCACCGCTGGTAGCTGTCAGAATCACGATCTCATTTTGAATGTTATTTTTCCTTGCAGCTGTGGTCATCAAATGAGGCAAAATAGACAAAGCCATATCCTTGAATGCAATTGTTGCTCCATGGAAAAGCTCCAGGAAATAGGCATCCTTGGTTTTTACAATAGGTGCAATCTCTCTGGTATCAAATTTCTCATCATAGGCATTCTTGATGCAGTTTTTAAGCTCCTCCTCCGTGAAATCAGACAAGTACAGCTTCATCACTTCATATGCCACACCGGGATAGTCCATCTTGGATAACTCCTGTAAAGATACATCCAACTCAGGAATCCTGGAAGGCACAAATAATCCGCCGTCATCAGAAAGTCCCTTTAAAATAGCCTGAGATGCAGAAATCGGTTCTCCCTTACTTCTGGTACTATAATATACTACGCTCACTTTTTACTCCTCCGCTTTCGTCTAAACACCCTTCTATGAATGTCCCTGACACCATTTTCTATGGAGTATAGCATATTTTACAGGGTGGTGCAACCACAATAGTTTTCTAATAAATTCACTGTACAGTTTTCTCTTTCACTTTGTAGAATTCGTGTCCTCCGTGTTGAAACAAATATTGGAGCTTTGTGTCAAACCAGCTCATGCTCTCGGCCTTGGCACGTTTTCGGGCTGCAAAAAATAATGCACCCTGAGAATAGTCTGTCCCTGCTAAGACCAGATTGACAGCCTCCTTGGTCTCCTCACTAATCTCCAGTTCCGTAAAAGTATCCTTCCTGGTAGGGGAAAACTGAACTGTCTTCTCATTTTTTTGGAAAATGACTTCTGTAATGGTATCCGGAAACTTTTCGCTTTTCACCCGATTCATTACTACATTTCCCACCAGGACCTTCCCCTCCAAATCCTCTCCTCCCGCTTCTGCTTGTACAATACACAATAAATTGTGGTAATCCTCTTCACTTACCTCATAGCACTCCTTCTCTGTAGTCACCTTTTCAATCTTTTCGCTGACATAAGTCGGCAGCTTTGCATCTGCCAGCTGTAGGATATCCACACCTATGGTAGACTCATCAAACCAAACCATTTCTTTTTGTGCCATATTTGCCGGAACGATGTCCATGACCCCTAATTCACTGATTTTACATAAAATCATGATTGCCAGCAGGCAACTTAAGTTTATCTGTAAAAAGCGCTTGCAGATCTTTTTATACATTTCTCTACCTGGACTTTCATCAAAATTTGTACAACCCTATTTCTATGTTTATGCTGCAAGTCCTTTTTAAATTCCAATTTTTTCTTTATGTATGGGAGTTTTTATAAATTTTATGGTATACTGGTGTGGAGATTAAAATGAAACGAGAAAGGATTTATACATGGCTCCTAAGAAATCACTTCAAGGCGTATATGAATCCCATAAGAAAAATGGTGAAGTGTATTATCGCGCCTCCTTAACTTATAGAAATAAACACATTTCCTTAGGCAGCTATGCAAGTGCAGAGGATGCACACAGAGCCTACCTGGAGGCCGGTCTTTTGCTCCGTGACAATACCACTGAGCTAAAACAATATTCTAAAACTTCCGGTCTATCCTTTGAAAAGTGGGTGGTTATCCTGAATTTTAGGGATAACGGCCTGTATTTTCCGAATCCTATCTATATCAGCAAAAAACTGTTCTATTACTATTTAAGCCCTACCCTGGTGTTAAAGTTTGATATTGACGACTTGTTTTATTATTCTTCTCATAAGATTATGCGCCGTGGAAATCATTATTTTGTGGCAGACTACGGCATGCAGATAAATATTGCCAACCGGTATGATATCAAAAATTATGCTGTGATCGGCAGGGATTATCTGTTCATCAACGGAGATTCCACGGATTTCAGAAGAGAGAATATCAAGATTTTAAATACCTACCACGGTGTAACCGAAAAAAAAGGCCCAAAAGGGAGCTTACATGCCGACTCCTTTTGTGCCCATATCCATATCCGCGGAAATTTTCTGATAGGTACCTATAATACTGCCCTGGAAGCCGCCATTGCCTATAATAAGGCAATTGATATCCTTAAGAAAAAGGGAGTGAATAAGAATTTCACTCCCAATTACATAGACAGCATCCCGCCCAGCAAATATGCTGAGATTTACACCCAGGTATCCATATCTGACAAAATCCTAAACTATGTGCCTACTTCTCCTTGTAATCCACAAAGCTGAGGTTAAGGTTCACATATCCTGCGATACCGTCAATTGATGCCCTCTTGGTGTACTGCCACAGGGTAAAACGGTAGGGATAATCCGGTATATCCGTTTCCTGGGAAAGCCAGATATCGTACTCTGTCAGCTTAGAATAATCAATATCCTGAATCAAAAAGTTTTTGGTTCCATATAAAATCGGCTTGTAGCCTGCTTCCTTTATTGTACTCAAAAAGGTCTTTGCTATCTTGGTCCTTTGGGTCTTGGTAAGTGAATCCGTTCTCTGAGAATCGTTCTGAACCTTACCCATATCCAAGGCTACCGGATAGGTAATCTTTTTTTCATTCAGATTCGTAATCACAAATTCCGCTTCCTCCCTTGCTTCCTCCTCTGAAATAGCTTGAGAGAAAAAATAGACTCCCACATCCATACCGGCTTCAGCAGCACGGCGCTCGTTGTCCACAAAATAGTCATCCAGGAACAATTCTCCGGTAGAGTACCCTCTACCACCCAACCTGAGAATTACAAAATCTATGCCTGCCTTCTTTACCTTGCCAAAATCCACATAATCCTGGCTTTCTGACAAATCAGCTCCCACAAATGAGGTTTCCGTTCCCTCCGGACAATACTTCATGAGTCCCGACTGGTTCACCAGATTCAAAAAATCATAGGAATGCTTTGGCAAATTGGGACTAATTAAAACCCACTCATCCTCGCCCTTTTCATTTACAATTCTGGTATGTCTTCCGTCGGTGGAAGGGTCAGTCTCCGTTTCCTGACTGACTTCCTCCGGTTCCGACACAGCTACTGTTTCCTCTTCCTGTTGGGGATACAAGTCCCAGAAGTCCAGATCGTCGGGGCTAAGCGCCTCTGACCCTACCAATTCATCTACCTCAGGATAAATGACTTGCGGGAAGTAAGACTGTCCATCCTCAACAATTACTTCTTCCTTACTCTGCTTGGGAGTTTCCTGTTTTTCCAGATTGAAAAATACAACAAACAACACCAAAACGATAGCAAACAATACGACTCCTAATCCTGTCAGAATCACAACTGGGCTATTATTCTTGTCGGAATCAAAATCATTATTTAAGCGCATATTCCATTCCTTTAGTACCTTTTTCATTTCTCCCCTATTGGAGTTCGGTTTACGTGCCTGAAAAAGGATTATTTCTTGTGTATTGCCTTTTTAGGGCATTTCTCAGCGCAGGTTCCGCAATCTGTACACTTTTCGTAGTCAATCTTTGCAAGGAAATTCTCCACTGTAACCGCC
Organism: uncultured Lachnospiraceae bacterium; assembly: GCA_945834545.1. GTDB lineage: Bacteria > Bacillota > Clostridia > Lachnospirales > Lachnospiraceae > Acetatifactor. The sequence goes on from CAMAHO010000128.1 coordinate 4,582, forward strand.
TGCTCCGGACAATTTTTTGCGCAGATGCCGCAGCCTATACAGGCAACCTGACAGCCCTTCATAGCTACCACACCCTTTTCCTCATTCTTGCAGGCAACCACTTCCTTCGCACCATAGGGCACCAAATCAATTAAATGCTTCGGGCAGACTTCAATACATTTGCCACAGGCCTTACAGCTTTCCGGGTCCACCACTGCAACTCCATTCACCACATGAATAGCATCAAAGGGACAGACCTTCACACAGGTACCATAGCCAAGACATCCAAAGGAGCAGGTTTTGGGACCACCGGAAGGAACGAAGGACAACATTCGACAGTCCTCTACGCCCACATAGTCATAGTCCACAGATGCTCTTTCCTTGTCTCCTTGGCAATGGACAAAGGCAACCTTTCGCTCACCCTTTTGGCCTTCCACACCCATAATCTGGGCAATCTTATTTCCTACTGCTTCCCCTCCTACCGGGCAGGCATTTACCGGTGCTTCTCCCTTTGCTATAGCCGCTGCCAAGCCTGAGCATCCGGCGAAGCCACAGCCTCCGCAATTGTTGCCGGGCAAGGCTGCTAAGACAGCCTCCTCCTTTTCGTCCACCTGTACCTTAAACAGAATACCGGCAGCTCCCAAAAACAATCCAATGAAAATACCCACTGCCGCCACGACTCCGGCCGCAATCAATATACTAGTCACATTCATACGTAACATCTACCTTTCTGGAGCATACTCCCTTAAAGTTCTCGTTACAGCAGACCTTGGAAACCGCAAAAAGCAATGGCCATCAGTCCTGCCGTGAGAAGAACAATCGGCATTCCCTTAAAGGAATCCGGAACATCGTTATATTCCATTTTCTCTCGAATGCCGGCTAAAATCACGATTGCAATGGTAAACCCAACCGCTGTGGCAAAGCCGTTTACAATTCCGGTTAAGACACTGTATTCCTTCTGCACATTTGACAAGGCTACTCCCAGCACTGCGCAGTTGGTGGTAATCAGCGGAAGATACACACCGAGAGCTTCATATAAAGCCGGCATAGCTTTCTTTAAGAACATTTCCACAAATTGAACCAAGGCAGCAATTACCAGAATGAATACAATCGTCTGTAAATACGTAATATTCAGCGGGACCAGAATAAACTGATAAATCAAACCTGCCACCGCACTGGCTAAGGTAATGACAAATATGACAGCTCCACCCATTCCCGAAGCCGTCTTAATCTTCTTGGATACCCCCAGGAAAGGACATAAGCCTAAAAACTGGCTCAAAACCACATTACTCACAAGGGAGGAACCAACCATAAGGATAAGTAATTCTTTTACTGTTTGCATTCTGTTTCCTCTCCTTTCTGCTGTGTTTCTTGTGTTTCTTGCGTTTCTTGTGTTTCTTGTACTTCCTGAGCTTTCTGTTCTTTGTCTATGCTCTCTTTTTTGTCCTTAAAAGGCTCTGTTTCTTCACCATAGAAACGATGCTTACATCCGGCGTCCTCACAATTCATACAATCCTCTGAGCAACCGGAACCGATACGGGAAACATCCTTTCCCGCCTTTTTCCCACTAATCTTCAAATAGTTTTGAAATGCCGTTAACAGAGCAAGCACGAAGAATGCCCCCGGTGCCAAAACGAAAATATTGATCGTTGTGTAGGAAGCCGGCATAACGGAATAATCAAAGATTGTCCCTGCGCCAAACAACTCTCGCACTGCACCGATACTGGTAAGTCCCAGGGTAAAGCCAAGGCCCATTCCTATTCCGTCAAACAGGGAAGGAATGGGAGGATTGGAGTAGGCAAAGCTCTCTGCTCTTCCCAGGATGAT
>CAMAHO010000129.1 GCA_945834545.1 uncultured Lachnospiraceae bacterium
ACTCATCATGGCTGGGCATTTCCAAAATGGAAAGCATCTCTGCAAAATAATACTCAATACGAGCCAGGTTCATCTCGTCCAATACGATGAAGGCTGGGTCCTCGCGGTATCCCGCCTCGTACAAGGCTCGTAAAAACTCGGTCTCGTTAAATCGCTTGGAAAATTCGTTAAAATAACCTAACAATTCGGTACGGTCTCGGAAGGAGGGCTGCACCGATACAATCGTAGCAGGATTCGTGAGATACCGGCTAAAGGAATAGGGGAGACTGGTTTTACCGGTACCGGAAATACCTTCCAGAATCAGAATCTTGCTGGCTGCCATACCTGCCACAAAACGGCGTACGATTTCCGGTGTGTAATACAGATGCATCTGGCTGGCTGCAAAGAGCCGATATCCCTCAGTAAACTCCTCCAGAGTTATGCTGTTGTCATACTCAGGCTTCACATAATCCTTGTATTTTGCATCTACCAGAGAAAGCTTGGGGAAACGAACGGCGGAGTTTTGCGTAATCTCATCCTTGTTCTCCTGTGCCACCGTGACAATACCCAGGTGCTTGCCTTCTCCCACATTTTCCAGACTAACCTCGCCACCGGCAGTCACGGCGCCGCCGGAAACCATTGCTCCACCGGGAATTCCCTCTCCTGCCAGAGAGCCGGAGGTGGTGACATTTCCCACGGTGGGCAGCTTGTCCTCTGTCAGCGCAGATGCTCCCATATATGGAATACGCTCTGTACCACCCATGGCATTCACTTTCAGCGCCAACAGCTTATTTTTCTCATCAATCAGGTCCAGAACCTGCTTATTCAGGCGACCGATTTCCCGGTATAGGGTCACATTGTCCTCGTGATCCGCCTTGAGCTTAATACGCAGAATCCAATGTCTCACCAACAGAACTACCAAAAGAACCGGAATGGCGATGATGATGATTGCCAATAAAATCGCCAAAAGCTTTGCCCCGAAATTCAAATTTACAAAGTAGGTCACAAAAATCACCGCATAGTCTGCCCAGCTTGTAAACAAAAAGTGAAACAAAACGACAATACATTGGACAAAGTTGTATATGATTTTGGATATCAATTCATAAGCCAGCTTTAGAAATTCACTCATTTCTGCTACTCTCCTCAGTACCCTCCTTCTCTGCTTCACCCTGATTTGCCAGCTTTGCAAGCTGAGCCTCCGCCTCCGCCTTGATGCGCTTCGCTTCCTCCAGGGCAGCCTGGGCTTCCGCCAGCTTTTCATCTGCCAGGGAATCCTGATTTTCCTGTTTCTGTGCTTCTTCCACAGCCATGGCTTTCTTTAAATTGATGCTTACCATCACCAGATGATATATCTGATAGATAAAGAATGCCAGCATAGGAAGCACAATGACTAAGAGGAAACCAACTGTACCGGACAGGAACTGTAAAACCTTGCCAAGCACAGGCACCTTGCCTACATACAGACCCACAATATCTCCGTCTGCAATGACATGGGTATCCTCGATGGCATTGTTATCACCCTTTGTCACATAATTGCGGACATCTCCTGTCTCTCTGACCTCTGCAATCCTATGGGTGTTCAAAGCATACTGATTGTTGATGATTGTATGGAAGGTAATGATATCTCCCTTCTCGAGCTTGGAGGGCTCCACCTGCTTGATTACAATCAAGTCCCCAGCGTAAAAGGTAGGTGCCATGGAGTCTGACTGTACAATCAGTGGGGTAAAGCCGGCCAGTCTGGCTACACTCTGGTCGTCCCTGGTAGCAAGAGTGGTGAAAGTGAACAATGCCATCAGTAGGATAATCCCCCATAGCATCACACTTAACAGCACTGTCACCGCATTTTTGAGAATTTTTTTCATGTTCTGTCTCCCTCAAATAAGTATCTTTATCGTTCCTCTGTTTCCAGAGACTGATGATTCATATCCGTCCCCTCAAAGCGAAGGGTGATACTATACTCTGCTTCCCGGACTTCGTCCGTGCAGGAAGCATCCGTTCCTTCCAGCCATACATGCACAAGCACTGGTATATCCTCATCTTTGGATGCTTTAAACAGTGCGTTCTTATCCGATAAAACCATATGCTTCCCATCCGGCAGTCCAAAGTACACCACGGAGCCGTCTGCCTTGCTCTCATCCCCCATTCCCGGGTCATAGATGAAGGTTTTATCATTCACCGTAAAGCTTATCCTCATAGCCTCCGGCAGCTTAGGGTTGGCAGAGGTTATCCCCGTTCCGTCCTGCTTTCCCTTGCTGTTTTTGCTGGTCAGATGCACCAGCATGTCCTTGGAGGCCATAAAGTGGAGCATAAACTCCTGATACACACCGCTTTCCTTCGCTGCTTCCTTACCATCCTCATAGGTAAAGGTGATAGCATCCTTTGTAGTAACCGGTTCCAAGGGAACCTTCCTTAAGTCATAGCCAAGGTCCCTTTGTACCCGCCTTGCTATGTCTGTGTAACGAAGGGTGTGCACATACTGATCTATCTCTTCATGCGGGTCCAAATCAAAGCGAAGATTGTTCCCACTGGTAATTTCCATACTCATACTGTGAACCTTGGTAAAATCCGCTATGGTAAACCAGGCCACGGAAACGGCTGATACGCTGGCAAGAGCAACAAAGGCAAGTAACAGGGATATTGTCAGCTGTCGTTTCGTATTTCCTTCCCTTTTTCCCCATCTCATCATTCATTGCCCTCCGCTACAACCAAGCCAAAGAAGGCCAAATAAAAATCCAATTCCTGCTGCATCAGGGTGTCTGTACAATCCAAATCGCAGCCTTCCATATATATGTATACATCAACGGGGTAAATCTGATTCCATTCCATTTGGATAAGCGGCTTTGTGTTTTCCCCAATGGGACTGCTTGCAAACAGATAGCTTTGCAGATTCTGTGAGGGGTCCGGTACAGCAAACAGCTCTTCGCCCTGCTTGCCAATGACCATGCCTTCTCCCAAAAGCTGCCCATTTATCATGGTAGCTCCCTGGGTACTCTGATTCCCTTCTTTGGTGCTATCCACCTGCAGGATAATAGGCTCGCTGCCTTCAAATAGGAAGCCCAGGCGCAGGGTCCTTAACAGCTCCTTTGATGTATTTCGAAACAAGGGTCCCTCTTCTCCGGATTCATCCAGGTAGAGAGCCAGTCTGCTACCATTCAAAGGACTTGTGGCCTTCGCCTGTAAGTACAGCCTGGTGTGATAATACAAGCCTTCATCGGCGTCCGTGAAATGCGTTGCAACTCCCTCCGTGGTCACACTGTTTGACACAAAGGTGGTCAAATTCGCCGTGGAAACCGGCATAAGATTCTTCCCATCGCTGGTTCCCACAAAGCCCAGGTCCACTCCTGCATTCCCTAACACAAGGCTGTCCGGAGTCTGACCAATCAAAAGCTCTACCGTATCCTGTGCTGTCTGGCTGTACACCTTTGTGGTCTGCACTCTGGCATTGGAGCTAAACCAGGCATAGGTGGTTGCCGATAAGGAAACCACCAGGAGGAAAATCATCCATATCGATATGGCTATTTGTTTATAATATCTGCCATACTTCAAGGGCTACCTCCTTCCTGTCGCCCCGGCAAAGGACAACTGCAGAGAAACCTCTCTGCTTTGCACCTCATTGATACAATTATAGTCACAACCCTCCAGGTATAACCAATATTCCACCGGTACAACTTCCTCTTCCTCAATCCGGCACAAAGCCCGTTGTCCGGCAGTTGGGGTATCCGGCTTATCTCTGTCTTCTCCTGCGAAGTAGGGAACCATACTTTCCGCCGGGTCTGCCAAGTAGATAGGAGTTCCGTTTCCCTGAATTGCCTGCACCACCACATTTTGTTCTGCTGTGGTAAATGCCCCTACTGCCTCAGCTACAGTTCCCATACTGTCCAGTTGAAATATATATTGCTTTACGCCCTCCTTGGTACGAAACCGAAGGCCTAACCTAAGGGCAGACAAAAGCTGAGGATCCTCTCCAAAGCTTAAATCGGCCTGATTCAAATAGACATCGCAAAGACTACGGAGGCTTTTCAAATACACCGTTCCGTGAATCAGGCTCTCTATGTAATCGGCAGAAGCATCGTTGTAAGTTAAAGTTATGCCATCCTTATCACGGCTCATTGCCTTGTAAAAGTGCTCCAAATCTGCTGTAGATACCGGCAACATCCCGTCAGAGGTGCTCTCCGGCAGAGTACAGCTGGTGTCGAACTCTCCGTCCGGTGTGTCACAGATTAGCAGGGACACATCCCCTCCGCTGACCGTACCGCTCATAGGCTCCACATTTGTGTAGGGCTTGAAGGTAAACCAGGCATAGGTGGCGCCGGCAAACAAAAGAAGGCATAGAAAGCTCCAGATAGCCGTCAGCCATATGGAAAACAGAGCCCTTCGTTTCATGCCGCCTCCTTACTCCGTCTCTAACCCTGCAAAGGAAAGAGAAATATTCTTTAACATAGTGCCGCAGAGATTGTTGGTACAATCCTTGTCGCAGCCCTCCAGCCAGATATAGACATCCACCTGCACCGGCTCTCCAAAGTTTCTGCCATCGCCTCCCTCTAACAGAAAGAGTGGCTTGGAGTCCGGCTTTAAGGTGATTTCACCCGTTATTTTATCATACTCGCAGAAGTTCTCTGCTGTTAGGAGATGTTCCATTGGAATCGTCGTGCCGTCCGTCTTGGAGGAGTCCAGTACATACCCTTCCATTCCTGTGGCTGTGTTGTACTCCGCCTGGGGATTATCCGCCTGATTGATAGCAAATATATGCTCCCCAACCTCCGGCTTGTCTCTCCCTGCTTCGTGAATCACAAAGCCAATCCGAATGGCCGTGGAAATGGGATTCTTCGCATCTGAGTCCTCATACCCTATATTGTAGAGATACACCTCCTGTTTCCCCGCATTTAGCCGCAGAAACAGGCTGGTCTTGTAGTAATCATTGCTCTCGCTCTCCCCAAACAGATTTGCTAACAGCCTGGGCTGGTTTTCAGAGCCGTTGGTAAAGCCCTTCACCTTCTGGAAGCCGCCCAAAATCCGGTCTGTTGAAACCGGATTCAGCCTTCCCTGAAAGCTATCCAGCAGAGCAGAATAGCTGTACTCTCCGTCATACTGGTTGCTAATCTGCAGCATACTGCCGGTACCTACCGCCATATGTATGTCTGAGGTCCTGGCATCCGTCTGATAGATATACCAGGCGAAGGTCACCGCCGCCAGGGAAAAGAAGGAAATCAGAAGAGCTAACACTGCCTGAATGCAGCGTCGCAGCAATCGGTTTTTCACTGGCATTCCCTCTCTCCTTTCTCCTTTGGCAACAAAAACATAACCTATAAAATTATAGCATAGAATGACAAGGTTTTCAACAAAATCGTTGCGAGGTGGGGAGGGGGCAACGTGGACTGGTCCATTTGCCCCCTGGTCGGTTAGTTCTTCAACATATGCGTCATAACCCTGGCATTTGTGTATACCAGCGAGTCTTCTGCATTTGTGCCCACTTCATCAACAATATACGCTTCCACAATCACCTTATAGTTTGCATAGATATGACCAGCTTTCTCAAATTCCTTTCCGGTAATAACCGAAAAATCAAAAGGCAGTGAATATATCTTTTCCTGACTTTCCTCACTGGGTGATGCATTCAACGTAGGTGTAAAGGAACAAATGATGTTCAGCTTCTTGCCACCTTCAGAATAACTAGGTTGTGTCTTTTTTCCATTCTCCAGGTTACCTGTTTCTGTCATAGCTTCTTCGATAACCTTGATATCCTTTAAATAGTCTGTTAGAACCAGAGGTTTCGATGTGTCATAGGTACCATCATCCTGCTTCTGATACAAAGATAATGTAAACATCAGTTTTTTGTTCTCCCCGCTTAGTACACCGGCATCCAACTGAGAATAATCATATCGTGCAATTGCATTCACAGTTGTCAGGCTAAGCTTCTCGTCAACAGGATTATACAAGGTATCACCGTAATTAATACCAAGCTGAATATTGCTATCGCCTTTTTCAACAGCCTCCTGACTCTCTCTTAAATTGACAGAAAGCTTTGCCCTGGATACTACCTTGGTATAATAACGGTCACCATCGTCAGCTTTCGCTATGATACCTATGGGAAGTGTATTCTTGTCTGTAGACACTCTGGATTTAGAGCAAACGCCTATCCCACCGCTGGTAGGGAATTTCTGTTGTTCCACATCATTGTATTGCAATGTAATAACAGCCTTAACCTTCAAGGAATGATTATATGCCAAATCATTCCTTGGTAACAGAACGGGTTGAAGGACCAATTCTGAAACGCCATAGTATTCCTCCGTTTCCAAAATCTGTGTCGCTACTTTGAATTTC
>CAMAHO010000130.1 GCA_945834545.1 uncultured Lachnospiraceae bacterium
CCCCCTATTCCAAGGAATTTACCCAGGAGGAACGGCAGTATTACCTTGATATTGTTGCCAGAAAGGACGAAACCGAATATACTCTTATTAAAGAGGGACGCGTGAAATTCGGCCTGTCCTTTGATCCGGACGGAAGTGCATATCGGGCGGGCTATGACGGGAGATAAGGTGGTCCTGGGGACACTAAAAAAGCCAGAAATTACCGTCCCCAGGACCACCCAAGCCCCCCACCCAGGACCACCCAGAACCACCCAGAACCACCCCACCCAGGACCACCCGTCACCAGAAAGACCAAGAGAAGGAGGAACTATGGTAAGCTTACTTTACAAAGGAAAAGCAGAGGAAGCAGACAAGGAGCGGCAGGCTTTTTTTGCGGATTTTAATCTGGACCAGATTATCAAGGCCATTACAGATGACTGGGATTTGGATATTAAGGAACTGTATTTTCAAGTGCCTGCCAATAAGGAGACAGAGGACTACCGAAGGGCGATATTTCAGGATATCAAGAAAGATTCTGTCCATGATAGCATGTCTGTGTTTTTGGATTGTATGAGACAGCAGGAGGAGTGCGCTGTTAGTAAAGACAAGCTTGACGAGAAACGCCAACAGCAGGTGTGGTTTATCCGGGAAGTAAGCTGCTATGTCAAGGCGGTTGAGGCTCTGCAAGCGTGTCTGCAGACAAAGGCTTATCAATCCGAAGGTTTTTCTCTTTTCCATGTGTGGCTTGCCGGCTATATGGATTCCGGGGAGTATGTTGAACTGAAGAGTGAGGTGACAGCCCTGGAGCAGGAATTGCGGGGGTTTCGCATCCTACTTTCCTATGAAAACGGGAAGTTCACGGTAGAGGATGCAAGCACAGAGGAAGCCGCCTATGAAGACTTTCTGACGGAATGCTTTCCGGAGAACAAAAAAGCTTTAAAAAGTCCCTTCCTAGGTTCCGGGGAGTGGGCCGAATTGGAGGAAAGGGCTATAGGCCTGTTTGCAAAAAAGCATAAGGAGTTCTTCCACAGAGCGGAGCAGTTTTGGAAGCAGTACCAGACCTATCAAAAGGAAGAGATAAAGGCGCTTCCCAAGGAGCTTTCCTATTATATGGCATATCTTCGATTTATGAAGAAGCTAGAGCAAACGGGTTTGCACTTCTGCATACCTGCCACCGGGGGAGAAACCTTGGCAGCAAAGGGCTTATATGACCTTGCCCTGGCTTATGTGAGTCTGGAGGAAGAAAAAGAGGTTGTTCCCAATGATTTTAAGCTTTTCCCGGAGGAGAAATTCATTGTTCTCACCGGACCCAATCAAGGAGGTAAAACCACCTTCGCCCGCAGTCTGGGTCAGCTGGTGTACTTTACGAAGATGGGTCTGGATGTGCCTGCAGCAGAGGCTGTGGTGCCTTATTATACGGAGATATTAACGCATTTTTCGGTGGAAGAGAGCGTGGAAACCGGCAGAGGAAAGCTGTTAGAGGAGCTTAGCAGGTTAAAGCCTATGATGCAGCAGGAGAAAAAGGGTGCCTTTGTCATTATCAATGAACTGTTTACCACTGCGGCAAATGCGGATGCCTGTGTCATGGGCAGAAAGGTGCTGGAATACTTTATTGACAATGGGTGCAAGGGAATCTATGTAACCCACCTAAATGAGCTTTCAACAGCCCATCCCCTGGTGGTAAGCTTCCGGGCTACCACGGATGAGGAGAACAGGCAGACCTATAAGGTGGCAAGGCAGCAGGCAGTGGAGACTGCCGGGGCCATTTTGCAGGTGGAGAAGTATCATTTAACTTATCAGCAGATAAAGGAGAGATTCTCATGAGGGTAAATTTATTATATGCAGATAAGGATTGGACCAACACGAAATCCTATTATGACTGGAGCAGCATCGAGAAGGACCTGGGGCTTACCACCCTTTATGAATTGGCAGAGCGGGACCTGATTATGAAGAACGGAAAAGTGATGTATGTGGACAGAGAGGATCCCTTTCTTGCTGAGGTGATGAAAAAGGTCATAAGAGTTCCACTGGAAAACAAGGAGGAACTGTACTACCGCCAGGAGGTGTTACAAGATTGCTTTGCACACGAAGGCATTGTGGATGAATTATATCATCAGGCAGAGAAGGTAATGTCAGCGTGGGATAAGCTGGGACGAAAGGAGAAAGGCTCCCAGGCGAGAGATTCCAAGGCAGGACTGATTACAGAAATCCGTGTATTTAACCTACTGTATAACGGAATGGAAGAGGTAAAAAAGATACTCTGCGATGCTACAAAACGCTTTTCCTCCAGAGGCTTTCTACAATTAAACGATAGGATTCTGGAGAATTTCTCGTTCCAGAAGAGGGAAAATATAGAGCAGATTTTAAAGGATTTGTCTTTTTATGCAGATATCAGCATCAGCTCCATGAAAAAGTACACCTTCCGTGCCAAGCTTCCCAGCTACACCATATCCTGTAATCTGTATGATGGATTAAAGCTTGGAAACCTGAAATTAAATGAGCTGGAAACCGTTATCAAAAACAACTCGGACCCTAACAGCATTGTGACCAAGCTCCAAGGGCAGCTGAGCTCTCTGAATCCCAATACCATTTCGCTATATAAAGACACTGCCTTACAGGATGATGCGGCAGAATTGGAATATCAGGTGGTTCGCTATGTGATGAATTGCTGCAGTGAGTTCATTTACTCTCTTGGCACCTTCTTTGAACAGTTTCACCTTCAGATTGGGTTTTGCAGGGCGGCTATTAACCTAAGACACAACCTGCAGCGATATGGGTTAGAGTATTGCTTCCCTCAGTTTAGGGAGGGGGCGCTGCGATACGAAAATCTGCAGGAGCTTGTCATGAGAGTGGAGCAGGGAAAGGAAATTGTAGGAAATGACGGCACCTTAGACGGAAAGAAGCTGGTAATTATTACAGGAGCAAACCAGGGTGGAAAATCCACCTATTTAAGAAGTGTGGGAATTGCTCAGGTTATGATGCAATGTGGTCTCATGGTGGCTGCAAAGAGCTACTGCAGTGAGCTCTACCCAAATTTCTTTACCCATTTTACCAGACGAGAGGACAGCGCCATGAACAGCGGACGTTTGGATGAGGAATTGAGACGAATGGACCGCATCATCAATCATTTAGGGGAGAATTCCCTCCTGCTTTTCAATGAATCCTTTGCAACCACGACGGAGAAGGAGGGCTCTGTGATAGCCTATGACATCATTAAAGCACTAAAGGAAGAGGGAGTGCGCATACTCTCAGTGACTCATCTGCTGTCCTTCGCCCAGAAGCTGTTTGAGGAGGAAAAGAACCAGACGGAGTCTGATGTAGCTTTCTTAAGCGCCGAGCATTTATCCGACGGTACCAGAACCTTTAAAATGATCCCTCACGAGCCGGAGCTTACCAGCTTTGGTTTAGAGTTGTTCGAGCAGGTGCTTGGTATATAGGTGGTCCTGGGCGGTCTTGGGTGGTCCTGGGCGGGGTGGTCCTGGGGACGGTAATTTCTGGCTTTTTTAGTGTCCCCGGGACCACCCCACCCAGGCCCACCTATTACACCCTTTGTACTAATATTCAGAATCTTCTTTTGTGTGGTGCACTGTACCAACAGGGTGATGGGGAGGGGCATAGACAGAAGACAACTTTAGGTCTGTGCCACCGGTGTTTATGATGTTATGCCAGTAGCCAGCCGGTATGAAGATGACATCGCCTTTCTGTACTGTGGTCTGAAAATCAAAATGCTGTTTACATTCACCTATTTTAACCATTGCCATGCCTTGCTCTACTCGAATTATCTGATCGTTCTCCCTGTGTATTTCTAATCCAATATCCGAACAAACCGGAATGCTCATCAGTGTCATTTGAGCGTAGCAGCCGGTCCAAAGCTCCCGACGAAAATCTGAATTTGTCATTGCACATTGGCCAACATGTGCCACATACGGACAGGATTCTTTCTTCTTATGCTCTGAAGGAAAATAATCCGGCATAAATGCTCCTGCGTCATTTTCCTATATAGTATGCAAGGGCTACGCCAATATTTCCATTTCTATGGAGGTCAAAAAAAAGAACAATACCTGACAGGAGGTATTGTCCTTATTCATTTGGTCTATGATATTCAATTAATTCTGTTATCGTGCAATCCAAGGCATAACAGATGCGAATCAGGACATCAGTGTCCAGTCGGGTGATGGTATTGTTTAGATATCCGTTTAGCTGAGACCGTTGAATCTCGGCCCGCTGACAGAATTTGTTCTTGCTAAGGTCGCTTTTCTCTAATAATTCTTTTAAGTGAAATTCTATGGAACCCTTATCATTCAAGTTGGTCACCTCCCTAATTTTCACAAGTTAATTATAACTTTGTTTCAGATAAATAATCAGTTGTAACATATTAACGATAAGAAATTATACCCCTCGTGAAGCGCTGAAAAATGTGAATGGATATCTGTTGGATGAATGTCAGAGGTGGATATTCGCTGATTTTTGTGGTATTGTAATGGTACATAAACTAGAAAAGAGACAGGCTCCGATGGTCTAGTCAAGATAGTGTCAAAAAAATTGTTGACACAAGGGAGCGGTTCTGTACAAAGCACAGAGCCGCTTTTGGTTTATCGAGAGGATGAGTGACAGAAGATTTTGGAAATCATACGGAATGAAGATAGCACTAGGCATTGGGGACTGTAGTCAATATGGACTTTGGATTTGGGGCAAACCTTAGGGCAAGAATGCAAAATTGTTATAGGGACAACACAATCATTATAGAGACAACACAATTAGAAAGGACTGGAGTAGGATGTCTGCAAGGAAGACCCATTCCAGTCGCTTAGAATCAGCTATGAGTTTTAAAGAGGAAAGGGTATGAATAAACCCGCTGCATTTTAGCGCATAAAATAATTGTAATAAAACATAGAATTGGTAAGTGATACAGCTGAGAGAAATATACATGGATAAGGTTATGCTATGAAATTACAATATAATATTTCTTATGAAGTGGCTTCCATAATCTGTTTGATTATCCTCCTGTTTTTTATGAGGCTGCAGTATGATATTCATTCAGAACTAAATAGGGAATTCCGGAAGCTTTGTTTGGGGGTGATAGAATAGAGCTATTGTGCAAGGTGATAGGGATTAGGTGAGTTTGCTGGTGACTTTGTGGGTAACTTTGCTGGTGGTGTGAGTTTCTTGGTAACTTTGTGGCGGTGTGAGTTTCCGGAAGAAGAGGCAGTAAAAGAAAGGAGCTAAAGTGAACATAATCAGTAGCAAGTTGGAGTGTTGAAAGAGGCGAGAGTAAAAGAGAATTAGCAAAATAGAGTAAATCAGTAGCAGCAGCTTGGTAGGATGCGGAAGGCAGTAAAAGAAAAGAGCTAAAGTGAACATAATCAGTAGCAAGTTGGAGTGTTGAAAGAGGCGAGAGTAAAAGAGAATTAGCAAAATAGAGTAAATCAGTAGCAGCTTGGTAAGATGTGGTAGTTTATATCGTATAATACTGTATTTTACGATTAAAATATGATACTATGTTATAAAAGATTCTTTTAAATGGAACAAGGTAAAAATACGGCTGGAGAATAAACAGGACGGACAGATGGATTGGGATGTGAGAAGATTAGTGAGCTTCTGAATCCTTTCGGTTAGGACAGAGTGTGACTTATACAAAGCTATAGGGGGAAGACATGGGCGAAACGGGAAATAACCAATTAGTAGAAGGTCAGGAAGAGCAGCAGTTGGATATGGTGGCTCAGAACCAGGAAAGGGAACAGGACGAAGAGGCCGAAGAACTGGATATCGTCAGACAACAGAGGGTGGCAATTCCTCAAGCTGCGGCCGAAGAGGAGACTCCTATGGGAGCAATTAGGCGTGAGCTAACCAATAAGGGAGGCGCAGGGGGAAACGAGGTCAAGGACGCCAATTTCCAGGGAATGCTACAAGGAATGGAAGCCCTTGAGCAGATGCTGCGGCAGACGGTCCCGGAGACGAAGGCACAGCAGAAGCAGATTGCGGGAAACCTTAGAAAGAGTTGCTCAGCAATCATGCAAAATGCCAATTCCTATATTCAGTCACATAGATTGTCGGTATCAAAATCCGCCAGAGAGAGTAGACGACTGGCTCAGGAAGTATCTATGAAATGCCAGAATGATGCTAAGAAGTTGTATATCATTATGGGCAATGCAGCGATACAAGGGCAGATTACCTGGGAGCAGGTGCTGGGCCAGACAGCTGAAGGAGCCCATCAACTGCCAGCAAACAACGCAGCAGCGCCGGCAGTTCCGGCTCCGGCACAGCCAGCAAACAGCATAGCCCAGCC
>CAMAHO010000131.1 GCA_945834545.1 uncultured Lachnospiraceae bacterium
TTCATCGTCGGGAAGAGCAAAACATCTCTAATCGCAGGCGAGTTGGTCATAATCATAACCAGTCTGTCGATACCATATCCGATACCACCGGTAGGAGGCATACCGATTTCCAGTGCATTCAGGAAATCCTCATCTGTGTGCTCTGCCTCGTCATCGCCGTTTGCAAAGTTCTCCTCCTGCGCAGCGAAACGTGCCCTCTGGTCGATAGGGTCGTTTAACTCGGAGTAAGCATTACACATCTCCCAACCGTTGATGAAAAGTTCAAATCTTTCTACATAACCTTCCTTATCCGGTTTCTTCTTGGTAAGAGGAGAAATCTCGATAGGATGGTCCATAATGAAGGTAGGCTGCAACAAGTGCTCCTCTACAAAGGCCTCGAAGAAGAGATTCAGAATGTCTCCCTTCTTGTGACGAGCCTCATAAGCCACACCCTTCTCATCTGCTATTTTCTTTGCTGCCTCAGTATCCGGAATCTCATCAAAGTCAACTCCTGCATACTTCTTTACAGCCTCTATCATGGTCATTCTTGCGAAAGGCTTTCCGAAATCAATCTCTAAATCGCCGTATGTTACAATAGGAGAACCGTTCACCGTCTCTGCAATATGGCGGAACATATTCTCGGTTAAATCCATCATCCCATAGTAATCCGTGTACGCCTGGTACAGCTCCATAAGGGTAAACTCCGGATTATGTCTGGTATCAAGGCCTTCGTTTCTGAATACTCGTCCAATCTCAAAGACTCTCTCCAAACCACCCACAATCAATCTCTTGAGATACAACTCAAGGGAAATACGCAGCTTTAAATCCTCATCCAAGGCATTAAAATGGGTCTCAAAAGGACGTGCTGCAGCTCCTCCCGGGTTGGAAACCAGCAAAGGTGTCTCCACCTCCAGGAACCCCTGTGCTCCCAGGAAGGAACGAATGGTAGCAATAATCTGGGACCTCTTGATAAAGGTTTCTCTGGAATCCGCATTCATTACTAAATCCACATATCTCTGGCGATATCTGGTGTCTGTATCGGTCAAACCGTGGAACTTCTCCGGCAGAATCTGTAAGCTCTTGGTAAGCAAGGTCACAGCCTGAGCGTGAACGGAAATCTCGCCTGCTTTTGTACGGAATACATAGCCCTTGATGCCAAAAATATCACCGATGTCTGACTTTTTAAAATCAGCATAGGCTTCTTCCCCAATAGCATCCCTTGCCACATAGACCTGTATATCTCCCTTCAGGTCTCTGATATTACAAAAGCTGGCCTTACCCATAACACGCTTAAACATCATACGACCTGCAATGGAAACCTCAATGGGATGCGCATCCATAATCTCTCTGCGCTCATTATAGTCCTGGTTCTGAGCTTCCTTTGCAGCTTCCTCCTCCATACCTTCCGTATTGACAGGAGCTCTGTCTGCTAAAAGCTTTGCCTCCAGGGTCTCATACTCCTTCCTTGCATCCTCTGTATGATGTGTCTGGTCATATTTTGTGATCTGAAAAGGGTCCTTCCCTGCCTCCTGAAGGGCAGCGAGCTTCTCTCTTCTCACCTTTAATAGCTGATTGCTGTTTTGTTCCTGTGCGTTTACCTGTTCTGCCACGGTAAGCCTCCCTTAGTTCTGATTGCTTCTTTCGATTTTCATTACCTTATACAGAAGAACGCCGGCGTTGGACTCAACCTCTACCACGTCTCCCTCTTTCTTGCCCATAAGAGCCTTGCCTAACTTGCTTTCATTGGAAATCTTTCCCTTCAGGCTGTCTGCCTCAATGGAACCGGTGACATCATATAGGATTTCTTCCTCGTATTCCTCATCCCAAAGTGTAATTTTACAGCCAATTCCGATTTCCGTAGTGTCGACCTTTGATTCATCCACAACCTCAGAAGTGTTCAGAATCTTTTCCAACCACTCAATTCTTGCTTCAATGTCTCTCTGTTCATCCTTTGCAGCATCATACTCTGCATTTTCGGACAAATCTCCCTGCTCACGGGCTTCCTTGATTTTTTGTGCCACTTCCTGGCGTCTGTTTACCTTTAAGTCCTCCAACTCAGCTTGAAATTTGTCGTGTCCTGTCAAGGTAATCACATACTTGCTAGCCTGCATTCCTAAATACCTCCCTTATATATCTTCTTCCGTAGCCCATTCTTCTCTCCCAATAACTACGGTATTATATCTATTTTTCCTATCCTTGTCAACAATAAACAGTTTACACTTATCCCAGATACTCCTCGATACACCGGAAAAGCTCCTCTATGGTCTCCAAACTGTTGACCTTCTGTCTGATTTTGGCAGAGCCCGGCATTCCGGCCGTGTACCAGGATAGATGCTTTCTAAGTTCCCGCACCGCAGTATATTCACCTTTATACTCCAGCTGCAACCTTGCGTGTCTAAGGATTATCTCCTTTTTCTCTGCATTTGTAGGTGGGTCGTTCTCTATGCCGGATTCCAGGTACTGCAAAACCTCTTTAAAAATCCAAGGATTCCCTTGGGCGGCTCTCCCAATCATGATACCATCGCAGCCGGTTTGTTCTAACAGGGCCTTCGCACTGGCTCCGTCCACCACATCCCCATTTCCGATGACCGGTATGCGAACGGCCTCTTTCACCTGGCGAATGATATCCCAGTCCGCCTTACCGCTGTAATACTGCTGCCTGGTTCTCCCATGCACCGCAATCGCTGCCACGCCGCAATCCTCCGCAATCCTTGCGATTTCCACGGCATTGACAGAATCCTCATCAAAGCCCTTTCTGATCTTCACCGTCACGGGCTTCTTAATCGCCTTCACCAATCCGGTTAGAATTTCCCTCACCAGCTCGGGCTCCTTCATAAGTGCTGAGCCCTCCCGGTTATTCACAACCTTTGGTACCGGACATCCCATGTTGAAATCCAGTATAGCGAAGGGCTTTTCTTCTATCCTCTTTGCCATCTCCGACAGGATATAGGGGTCGGAACCAAAAAGCTGCAAAGACGCTGGTTTTTCCTCAGGGTGAATCTCCATTAGACTCTCTGTATTCTGATTTTTGTAGTAGATTGCCTTTGCGCTGACCATCTCCATACACACCAGGCCTGCTCCCTGCTCCCTGCAGAGCAATCGAAAGGGCAGGTCTGTCACCCCAGCCATAGGGGCTAAAATCAGATTGTTATCTAAGCATACTGTTCCAATCTGCAATTTATTCATCTTCCAGCTTGATATCCTCTTTTAAAACAAATATTCGGTAATACAGGCTCAGGGAATTTAATAATTCCTGCCTCTTTCTCTGGATTTCTCTTACTAACAAACCACTGGAGATTTCGTCATAATAGATATCATCTGTGTCTGCATTGGTTTCCAGAGAAACAGAGCCGTCTTCCTCAAATACAATGGAAAAGACGCCCCCTACCTCTTCTGTAAACAATACACAAATGATATGCAGTTCATCCTGAACGGACTTTGGTATGGATTTAAAATCCTGATTAAAGAAATATTTCTTTTCGTATGCACTGGCCGCGCATAAGACTACCCGATTGTCAATTACATTCTCGTTCATATTTTTTCCTACTTATATGATATTTGAGTCAAAAGTCCCTTATTATGATACCTACGGATTGTTTCGCACGACCTGCTCCCACAATCCTACAAAATATTCGCATATCGTGGGCCTATCGTCCCACTTCTATGCTCATATTTTGGCGGGTCCCAAGGTCTATTACCCACTTATGAGCAAGCTCAAGTGGGTAAAGACCTTTTGACCCTGGTATCATTATATATATCCTAACATACCTCGCACGGAAACCTCTCCGGCATATACTTCCCGCACTTCCCCCTGGGTTTCTACCAGGAGCTCCCCTCGATTGTTTATCCCCAGTGCCAGTCCTTCATACTCCCCCTTAGGATCAAGGACCCGCACCATTTTCTCACGATTCACTGACAGTTCATTGTATTCTTCTCTAAGAAACGTCATATCCTCAGTACCCAGGAAGGTCTCGTAGGCTTTCTCAAGCTCCTCAAGAAACCTTGCTAACAGCACACTCCTGTTTACCTTATGTCCCAAAGTTTCCTCCAGAGAAGTTGCCTTGTCTGCAAGTTCCTCAGGCCACTCCTGTCTTCCGGTATTCACACCGATGCCTATGACCACATAATGGATATGCTCCGGTTCTGTGCTCATTTCTGTCAGAATCCCGCTTACCTTCCTGCCGCCAAGCACCACATCATTGGGCCATTTGATTCCAACCTTCGGTTTCTCTTCCTTCGGCAGAAAATCCTTTATTGCTTTGGTCAACGCCATAGCTGCTACCAAAGTCAACATAGAAGCTCTGTCGGGAGCAATCTTTGGTCGAAGCAAAAGCGTAAAATACATATTTCCGCCAGCCGGGCTCTCCCAGCTTCGTCCCCTTCTGCCTCGTCCTGCAGTCTGCTTATCTGCCACAAACAGAGCGCCGCTTTGCTCTCCCTCCTCTGCTGCCAGCTTTGCCCGCACATTGGTGGAATCTGTTTCCGGATAGAAGTACAAGGGAGTGCCCAGCCACTTTGTGTGCAACCGACTTTCAATCTCGGTAGCCCCAAAGAACTCAGCCTGCTCCTGCTCCACAAGATGATACCCTCGATTGGTGACTGCCTCAATTTGATAGCCCTCCTCCTGCAGCTTGTGGATGGCCTTCCACACAGCGGTTCTGGAGACGCCAAAGAAATCACATAGCTCCTGGCCGGAGACATAGTCTTTTCTTTCTCTTAAGAAAGTAAGTATCTTTCCTCTCAACCCTCTACCTCTTACTGTAATGTTGCAGCCATGATGGCTTTGATCGTATGCATTCTGTTTTCTGCCTCTTCAAACACCAAGGATTGACTGCTTTCAAAGACTTCGTCTGTGACTTCCATATCCTGAATGCCAAAGCGCTCTGCCATCTGTGCACCAATCTTAGTCTTTAGGTCATGGAAGGCCGGGAGACAATGCAGGAAAATGCTGTTTTCTCCGGCATTTTGCATAATATCCATAGTTACCTTATAAGGAGATAACTCCTTGATTCTCTTTTCCCAGATTTCATCCGGTTCTCCCATGGAAACCCAGACATCCGTATAAACCACATCTGCGCCCTTGGTTCCTTCCATTGCATCCTCTGTCAAGGTAATGCTGCCACCGGTTTTCGATGCAATTTCCTTGCATACAGCCACCAATTCTGCATCCGGAAAATACTCCTTCGTGGTGCAGGCTACAAAATGCATTCCCATTTTTGCACAGGTTACCATCAGGGAATTTCCCATATTGTATCTTGCATCGCCCATATAGGCCAATTTGATTCCTTTTGTATAGCCGAAATGCTCCTGTATGGTTAACAAATCTGCTAGCATCTGGGTAGGATGGAATTCATTTGTAAGACCATTCCACACCGGCACCTTGGAGTACTTTGCCAGTTCCTCCACAATATCCTGTCCATAACCACGGTATTCAATTCCGTCAAACATAGAGGCAAGCACCCTGGCTGTATCTGCTATGCTCTCCTTCTTCCCTATCTGAGAGCTTGCAGGCTCTAAGTAGGTGGTTCCCATCCCCAGGTCATGAGCCGCCACCTCAAAGGAGCATCGGGTACGAGTGCTGGTTTTTTCAAAAATCAGAGCCACATTTTTTCCCCTTAGGGTATCTACCGGGATTCCCTTCTTTTTCTTGTCCTTCAATTCTGCCGCCAAATCCACAAGATATTGAATCTCCTCCGGTGTGTAATCCAACAGCTTTAAAAAATCTCTTCCTTTTAAATTCATGCCTTATCCTTCTCTCTTATGAAATAACACAGCTAAGCTGGTCATTCCACCAGCTTAGCCAATCATTGTATATCCTTCTGTATTCTGTTTTTATTTCTCAGTGCTGGCCTTGAAAGCGGTAGCCATGCTGGCAATTCCCTGCAATTCGGAAGGAAGAAGAATGGTCGTTGCCTGACCGTCTGCAACCTTCTCAAAGGCTTCTAAGCTCTTAATCTTAAGAACTGCTTCATCTGCTCCTGCTTCCTTTAACATCCGAATACCGTCTGCATTTGCCTGCTGTACCTTAAGGATTGCCTCTGCTTCACCTTCGGCCTCGCGAATCATCTTTTCCTTCTGTGCCTCAGCTCTTAAGATTGCGGACTGCTTTTCTGCTTCTGCTCTCAGGATTGCAGATTCCTTTTCACCTTCTGCCACCAGGATATTTGCCTTCTTTTCACCTTCTGCTCTGGTAACAGCCTCTCTTCTTTCACGTTCAGCCTTCATCTGCTTCTCCATTGCATTCTGGATTTCAGCAGGAGGAATGATGTTCTTCAGCTC
>CAMAHO010000132.1 GCA_945834545.1 uncultured Lachnospiraceae bacterium
AATCACAGGCTCTCTGTAGCGATTTACCTCCGGACCCACATCACAAAACATTTCTTCACACAAAACAGTCCCCTTTCCAAGATGACACTGAGCTTTTCCGGAAGGTAAGCTCTCTCCTGCCATAATTGCCTTATCAGGAACTAAGCTTTCCGGATAGGAAACAGCTTCCACCAGGCTTGTTATTTCGTCCTCCTTTACAATCCGATTACTCTCAACCTCTTCCTTAAATACCCACACGGGTACCTGCTTCTCCCCCGCCAACATCTCTTTTTCAATCTTAAGCATAACCGCATATACAGCAGCTGCTGCCACAAATGCAAAAAACGCTACTGCAATTCCAAGCTTTAATGCGATCTCCTTCTTAGAACTTTTCCTTTTCTCCCGTTTCATTTAGCTCCTTTCTGCCACCACATCTACAAGCTTTCCCTTTCTGGCTTGATACATCTCCCCAAAATAGCCTCTAATCTGATAGGACACCTCACTGTAAATCCCTGTTTTTTCCACCAGCTGGCCATTCGGTGCAAAGGTATGTCCTAAATAGCCTGCCCTTCTCTCCACTCCATAAGGGGAAAAGCGTGCTATTTCAATCTGCCCTCCCTTGACGTTATAGAGAATGAACTCTTCTACCCTTATCTCATTCCAAATGAAGACATCACCCTTGCTTCTCATTTGATCATCCAGATTCAGATTCGTTTTGAGTGCACTGAGAAAAGCGTTGTAAGCCTCATCCGGTGCCTGTAAAACAACTTCATGAGAATACCCGTATTCTTTTATGTCAATAATTGCGCCAGCCAGATTGGAACAAGCCAGAGCATCCTCTAAATACGCTGCTGACAAGACCATTCTGCGCAGCATAAACTGTGACATCAATAGGACTGTTAAAAACAGGCAAAGCATCATCCCCATGCTGATTCCTATTGCCATTCCCCGGTCAGTTTTTTGCTGTAGAAGTTTTGGTTTCGTAAACATCCATTTTACCCTCCAGCTTTCCCTTAATCATAAGCGTGATTACTTCACCATAGGAAACCGGTTCTGTCGTTGTTCCCTCCAAAGAAAGCTCTGTAATCCCCAAATCTGCCAGTTCTCTTCTTAGCTCCTTCTCCTTTTGGTTCTCCAAATATCCCACCGTTTCCATGCGAAGCATATACTTTCTTGCGGTTTGTCCCAGGTAGACCTTTTTTTGAAGGAACGCCATATGCGTAAAGCAACTCATCATCAAGGTTAGCATGGCAATCATACACAACCCGGCGCCTAATAGATCTCCTATATTACCATGTTCCTTTTTCCCTACGTCAACCATAATCCTATCCACCCCGTTCCTGTCAGAATGGTCTTTGCCTTTTCCGTCAAGCTAGTTACAAGCGTTTTGATAAATTCAGACAAGCTGTCCTTCATTACCACACATAAGAGTAGGGCAATAATACACAGACCTACTGTCACTAAAATACCATCTATGCCCTCATCCTTCTTAAGTATCCAATTTCTCATTCGTTTCTTCATGCTTACCTCTCTTTTACTTTTCTATTCCTTTTGTACAATGAAACTTCCTAAAATAACCAGGATGCCTGAAACATCCCTGTGATACAACTGTACAAAACCACAACCAACATTGCTAAAAAAATCCCTAGCTGATAGAATGTGATAGCTCTGTCCAGGGCCTGCTTTTTCCCCATACGCATGAGCCCCTCCATATCCTTAATCTGTTCCTCCATCTCCCGAATCAGTTCCACTGCCTGCCCGGTTTGATTGGCCTGCAACAGAATCACACAGAGTATTGTGATTTGCTCATTTTCAAACTGTTTTCCAAAATGATCTATGGCTTGATAGAAATCACCCTCTATCACCAACTCCCCCGCTAATCCCAGCAAAGCCTGTCTCAGGCGTTTATGCTGCACGATGTTATAGGTCTCCGCCATGGCATCTGTCACATGTACGCCGGCTTTCACCTGTATTTCAAGGCTATGATACAGAAGCTTCATCTCAGACAGCATCTTCTTATTGTCACTTCGATTGAGCATCCAAATCAAAAGCGTTGGCAGCTCCCACATTCCAACGGACAACAAAACTGCAGTTGGCACATCCAATACTTTACCAATATAAAAGCCACTTAAGGCTAATACCCCTTTGATTCCCAGATAGGAATACGGATTCAGCCAGGTTCCAAAATGAAACTTGGCTCCCTTTCTGACAAGCCACTCCTCCGACCTGCAATAAAGGGCTTTGCGCTTTCCATTGCGATATAACGCACTCAACAGGTCCAAGCTGTCCTCCAACGGTTCTTTCTTTTGAACATATCCCAAGGCTCTCACCAGCAAAACCAAAAGGAAGGTACAGACTGTGCAGCCATAAACCCCTACTCTGATATTCATTTTCTTATGTTTCACCTCCTACCATATTTATTTCTCCAGCATGCCTACCTGCAGAAAAAAAGCAAGGATAATGCCTGCTATGAATACCAGTGTTCCCCTTCCAATCCAGGTAAAAAACAGGATTTCCCAGACAGACCGTTCAATGAGACCATTTACGACAAAAAAGGACAGGAAACACATTCCCAGTAAGAGACTGAAATTCACCATTCCCTCCATAGCCATGCTCTTTTGTTCCCGAAGTGCCTTCTCGTAGTCTCGCAGAGAACGCTTGCAGGTATTTACAAGAGATTTGAAATCTGCCAGGTAACGTATTCCTATTTCCAGATTTCGAATAATCTCCCGAAACTGTGTATGCTCTACCCTGTCCGCCATAGCAATCAACGCCATATTGACATCTCCTGTCATCTTCGCTTCCACAACGCAATCCTCCAAAGCCGCTTTTACAGGGGCCTTCATATAGGGTGCGATTTGTTCAAATATCCAGGTGATTTCCCCTGCCGTCACGCTGTAATTTCCCAAGAAATCAAGAAAACTCATAAGACTTTGTCCGGTCTGTTTCCACTCCCTCTTTCTCAGGAAAAAGAGAACGCCAAAGGTTGCCACTCCAAATACGCTGCACCCTAGTAAAGCTGCCACAAATCCAAAGGGCATCAACAGAAGTAATAGTAGGGCAGTTGCCACTATGCCTCCCAGCACAAGATGCATCCCGGAGAGAAATGGGAATCTTCTTTTTAACCCGGTGTAATACACACATTTTTCCACCTGAAACCAAAAGGGATTCTTGTCCTGGCTTTGCAAAAGTGCTCTACGCATCATAAGAATTGTTTCCCGATTGGATTTTTTGAGTGTATTTTTTGTCTTGCGATAGAACTGCTCCAGCCTATTTCCTAAACAGAAGTATGTGAATAGACAAGCAAAGCCCAGATACAGACAAAAACAGATTGCATACCTCATCCAAAAAGCCTCCTATACTCTAATCTTTTGGTCTCATAGTTATACCCTTCACAGGCATAGATTTCCTTTACCCTATAATGCTCCATAAACACAAAGGTCTTAAAACAATCCATCATACTCATCAGCTCCTCCCTTTGATAGCGACTTTCATACATACAATAATCCACCAGTTTATTTGCCGCCTTGTCGGCTGAAGGAGCATGTATGGTTGCCGCACAGATTTGTCCGGTATATGCCGCATTCAAGAAATACATTGCCTCCTCTCCCTTGATTTCGCCAATGATAAAGCAATCCACATCCATTGTGAGTCCTGCTATACTGATATCCTTTAGCTCATAGCTTGCCATACTCTCCCCCGTCTTTGGCAAAGAATGTAAGAACATCATATCCGGATGGCCCACCGTGGTAAGCTCATCTGCCTGCTGAATCACCAAAACCGCCATATTGTTTGGCAAGGTTTCTTTTAAAGCATTCAGAATTGTGGTTTTACCGGAGGAATTTCCTCCGCAAATCAGAGTCGAGCCCTCCCGAAATCTCATAATTAACAGCTGTGCCGTTTCCTTATCCAACATGCCTTTTTCGATAAGCTGTGCTATATTAGGGAAGGTTTTGGGAACTTTTCGTATGCACAGATAGGGCTCTTGCCCGGAATTGACCAAAGGCATGGAAATCGTAAACCTTAGAATGAAGCGTGGATGACTATCCCCGTCGGTAAATCTTTGAATGGCGTTTAGATTCGAAATATTCACTTGATTCTTGGTAGCCACATATTGTACGAACTGCTGGTATTCCTTTGAAGAGGTAAATGCGATATCCGATTCCATACGCTTTCCCAGCTTTTTAATCCGTATTGTGTCATAACTGACCACACGAATATCTGTCACTTCCTCATCGTCAATCAAGGGAGATAAAATGGAATAGCCAAAGACATATTGTTCAAATAAATCCAGCAGGTCACGTGTGACCGCAGGAGATACTTCATAATAGTAAGCTATGTGCTCCCTGGCCACCTCCAAAAACTCCTGTTTGCTCATCTGGCCCTTTTTCACTTTAAGCAGCTGGGTTTGCTTTTGCGTCATGAAATCCTCCACCAGCTCCGGTAAAAGCTCCGTCCCTATTTTCTTTTCATCCTTCAAACAAGTCCTCCTTTCCTTGCATAGTGTATTCATCTGTTTCAATTCATTGAATTGCATCCGATTCGGATAAAAGACTTCAGATTTATGATGCTCTCTAGAGTAAAATCAGACTACCACCTGACAGAACAATGGTCAATATGTAAAAAACAAATCTCTGTTTTGCACGAAAACATTTCTTGTGAGTTTTGGATAAAAGAAGCCCATTTATTTTAGTTAATCTGTCTTTTTTATTCCATATCCCCTCTTTCTTCTCTTGTCTGCCAATGTATCCTGTGCTATACTATATACACTTTCGAATACAAGAAAGAGAGGAATGCCTATGTTTTTGTTGTTAGTTGGAGGTTTATTAGTCATTATAATTGCGGTCATCATCGCCGTTGTCTCAGCTGTCGTATCTGCAGTTGCAGCTGAAGGGGATATTGAGGAGTAATCCCACCGTTTTATAAATGAAATAATTATGAAGTAAAAAATCGCTATGAGTTCCTGCTCATAGCGATTTTTTGACGCCTCAGCATAAATCTACAAAGCCGTGGTGGCACACAATTTCAATATAGGCGTTTATATTTCAACCTCTAATTCAACTACACTGCAGGGAGGAATCACAAGCTCCAGGCCGGCATCCTTTACCGTCCAGTCGGAAAACTCCTTGCTTGCAATCACCTCAGGGTTTTCAAAGGTATTGTGCTCCTTCATCTGTCCTGTAAGTATTCTGCCCTTGACTGCCTTTATCTTTGTCTCGGTAAAGACACTGTCCACAACCTCCGTATCTGTCAAAGACATGTTTGTAATCGTCATATACACCTTTCCATCCTGACCCAGGGAAACGGACTCTGTAAGCTTCGGTATTTCTCTTCCCTCGTTTCCGATTCTCTCTGTATCCATATGGGAATCCAACAGTTCGTTGTCCTGATGAACCTTATACAAGTCAAATACATGCCAGGTAGGCGTCTTTACAATCCTGTCACCCTCAGTCAAAATCACAGCTTGAAGGACGTTCACTACCTGAGCGATATTAGCCATTTTCACTCTGTCACAATGCTTGTTGAAAATATTCAGATTAATACCTGCCACTAAAGCATCTCGCATGGTGTTCTGCTGATACAGGAAGCCCGGATTGGTTCCTTCCTCCACATTAAACCAGGTACCCCATTCATCCACCATCAGACCAATCTTCTTTTCCGGGTCAAATTGGTCCATAATGGCTCCGTGTCTTGTAACCAACTCTTCCATCTGGTAGGTTTGATACATGGTTTCGTACCAATCCTTTTCCGTAAACTCCGTAGCTGCACCCTTGTCTATCCAGTTGCCGTAGGGAACCGTATAGTAGTGCAGGGAGAGGGCCTTCAGATTCACATTGCCATGGTCATTCAGGGTCTCCAACAGTGTCTTTGTCCAGTGGTAATCATTGGAATTGGGTCCGCAGGCGATTTTGGTAATAGGTTTCTTAGAGTCATAATCTCTCACATAGGTCTGGTATCTTCTGTATAAATCCCCATAGTACTGCGGACGCATATTGCCGCCGCAGCCCCAGTTTTCATTGCCGATTGCAAAATAATCTACCGTCCATGGTTCTTTGTGACCGTTCTTTTCCCGCAAATCTGCCATAGGGGAAACGCCGTCAAAGGTCATATATTCCACCCACTCACTCATCTCCTGAACCGTACCGCTACCCAAATTGCCATTGATATAGGTCTTACAGCCCAGTTGTCTGCAAAGCTCCATAAA
>CAMAHO010000133.1 GCA_945834545.1 uncultured Lachnospiraceae bacterium
TCTTCGCTAATCGATTGAAAAGATAACTATGGAGGGATTTTGTTTTCTCTTTCACTCTATATAGCAGGAGAGCCACCGGGGACACTAAAAAAGCCGGAAATTACCGTCCCCAGGACCACCCCTATCCCTTATTCTTTAAGATGTGTTTAAGATTCTTAAGAAGTCTTTAAATAGCTTGAAGATAGTAGCCGTAGAATTATAATGATGTTAAGAAATGAACTTTGTAGGGAGGTCATTATGAGGAAGTGGATACTATGGGTGGTACTTGCGGTGTGCTGTCTGACAGGCTGCGGTAGGAAGCAGCCGGAGGTAGTGGGGAGCGCAGAGAGTAGTGAGGAGCCCAAGAAGGATTATGTGGCAGAATATCAGGCTCAGACTGCGGTGGACCCGTTTGCTGTCAAGTGGTGTGTTCAGGATACGGAGAATTCGGAGGTCTTTTACAGACAGGAGACCTATCGTGCCCCGTTGTTTGAAAACAAGGCCAAGACAGGAGAAGGGTACACCACCTGGAGAATTGACGGGTACGGATGCTGTGATGCGTATTTTCACGGGTACTCGGAAAGCTATGAGTATAAGACAACCAGATATTTTGTGGATAAACTCAATCTGGAAACCCTGGAGGTGGAAACCTATGAGTATCTGCCGGTGGAGAATAACAGCCCCTGTTATCTGACCTATACGGGAGAGAAGCTGTATGGTATTTTTGAAGGCTTTGACGAGGACGGTTTTGTGAATCGAGTGACCTTAACTGAATTGCTGCCGGATGGTTCTTACGGGGAGAGCATAGAGATTGGGGATTTTGCTATCGAAAAGGGGTTAACACCTAAGGAAGACCATTTTTTGTTCCAGTTTGACCTTCATTACTGCAGGTCGAAGAAGGTCATTTATTTTATTCCCTTTGACAAAACCGGGTTCTACGTGTTAGGGGAGGATGGCACCCTGCAGTATGAATTTAGCGGTTTTGGAGCAGAGGGGGACTCGGAATTTTCCTTCTATGCTATCACGGACAATGGGGATGCCATTTTCTTAGCCTATGACAAAACGAGCCGGGAGAGCAGTTTTTTCATCTATGAAAATCAATCTGTCAAGAAGCTGCATACAGAACAGGGGCAGATTGACTTTGTGGTACAGGATTTCGCCAGCGTGGACGCCTTTGGAAATGTGGTGTATCTGGAAAAGCGCAACAATATTGTGCGTTGGAACTTGGAAACAGGAAAGAGGGAAAGACTGTACTGCGGGACAAAATCTATGGATGATTTGCAGTTTATGGCCTGCACGAAGGAGGGCAAAATTCTCTTAGTTTCGGATGATATAGAAGGGATGAGTCTTAGCCTGTACAGTGCCTCAGGACCGGCACAGACAGTTGAGCTTAAGCTGGAAACTGCCAGCGGTTTTTACTCCTACGATTTAAAAACCAAGATAGAAACCTTTGAAAAAACACATCCGGGAGTGACGATAAAGCTGGGAAAAGCACTGGATAACTTCAATGACCGTGATATTCACTTGAATCAGATTTATCAGGATATCATAGACGATAAAGGACCGGATTTGATTTTGATGGAAACCCAGGATATGCAGCGCTTTGTGGAGAATGGAGCTCTGATGGATATGAGTGGGGTGATTGATGAAAAGGCGGAATGCATTTTGCCGGGTTTGATGAAAAACGGACAAGTGGACGGCAAGCAGTATCTCTTCCCCCAAAATGCCTACATCTCCACTGCATTGGTGAACAAAAGTGTCTGGGATAAACCTACCTGGACTGTGGAGGAGGCTTTGGACACCCTGGAGCAGTTTGAGAAGGAGCACCCTAAGGAGTGCCATCTGTATAGCGGATCTTCCGGATATAGCACCGGTTTAGCTGCCTTAGATTATTTCATCAGCGACTTGGAACACGGTCCCTTTGTAGATATGGCAAGCAGAACCTGTAGCTTTGATGGGGAGTTATTCCGGCGAGTGTTGGAGCTGTGTAAGAAATATGACGAAAGAACAACGGGGGAATCTTCAAATTACGTCAATCAGAATGCACAGATAACTCAATTTAAAGAGGGAAACACTCTCTTTACCATCCCGTTTAGCCAGGATTTCGGAGCCTTCAGTAGTTATCAGGCCAGACTGGAGGACGACTGTAACTGGGTAGGCTATCCTACGGATTCTGCCAGCGGTAATACCATCAGAGGTGGTATGTGTATTGCAGTGAGCAGCAAGACGCAGCATCGGGAAATCATCGAAGAAATGCTTCGCTGCTTCTATTCCTTTGACTATCTGATGGAATTTGCCGGTTGGCAAACTCCAATCAGGACAGACATACTGGAGAAGAATGTCATTGAAGATTGCAATTGGAGCAGTGAAATTCAGGTAAGAACCGGCAGGCGTACCTATGTACCGATTTCCGGAAAGAAGAAGGACGGCACCAGCTACATAAACGAATATATTCAGTTCCTGCTGTCCTGTAAGTCCACAGACCCCTACTTCGATGCCTTGATTTCTATCATTGAGGAGGAGGCAGAGCCTTATTTTGAGAATCAAAAGTCCGTTTCGGAGGTACAGAAGCTGATACAAAACAGAGTGATGCTGTATATAAATGAATAATGAATGTGACTGGGGTGTGCCGATGGGGACGGTAAAAAGTGGCTTTTTTATTGTCCCCACCGGTCTTTTTTATGGGGTTTTATGGAGCAGTATAGCTATGGCTGAATTTAAGATTCTATGTTATACTTGGAACAAGTACCACAAAGGACATCTTTTATGACAGAATGTGTGTCAATAGTATGGTGCCCAAAGAACATCTGAAGGAGATATGGCATGGACGAATACGAAATTATCAAAATAGAGTTACGAGACGGCAGCCAAGGAGAGTTTGCCATCGTAGACCGCTTTGAATACAAAGAGAAAAACTATGTGGTGGTGGCACAGGTCAAGGGGGATGAGATTGACCCTGAGGGCAGATATATTTATCTTGCACAGGAAAGCGAAGATGAGATCACTGTGACAGAGCTGACTGCCGACATTTACGAAAAAGTGGCAGAATACTATATGTCCATGTAAGAGGTGCCTATGAGACTATTTGAAACCCATGCACATTATGATGATGAGGCCTTTGGGGAGGACAGAGACCAGGTCTTAGAACGCGTTTATCACAGCGGAGTACAAAGAATTGTCAACCAGGGGGCCAGCCTTAGAGGGTGTCGGGATACCCTGAAGCTCATGGAGCAATATCCCTTTCTCTATGGCGCCATTGGAGTTCATCCTGAGGAATGTGGTGACATGACTATGGAGGACTTGGCTTGGATTGAGGAAACATGCAAAAATGACAAGTGTGTCGCTATTGGAGAGATCGGTCTTGATTACTACTGGCCGGAGCCGGACAGGGAAATCCAGAAGAAATGGTTTGCTGAGCAGCTGGAGTTAGCCCGGAAAGAGAAGCTACCTGTGGTTATCCACTCCAGAGATGCAGCTGCGGACACTATGGAAATACTGAAGGCCCATAAAGCAGAGGAAATAGGAGGAGTCATTCACTGTTTTTCCTACAGCAAGGAGCTGGCAAGAGAGTATGTGAAGATGGGCTTTTTCATCGGAGTCGGCGGAGTGGTAACCTTCAAGAACGGAGTGAAGTTAAAGGAAGTGGTGCAGGAGATTCCCCTGGAGCACATAGTGCTGGAGACCGATTCTCCCTATCTGGCTCCGGTGCCCAACAGAGGGAAACGCAATGACTCCGGCAACCTGCTCTATGTAGCCCGGGAAATCGCGAGCATCAAGGGACTATCACCGGAGGAGGTCTGTGAAACGACCTGGGAAAACGCCTGCAGGTTGTATCGACTTCCCATTGCAGACGACAAGGAAGGAATCCTTGAAGCATACGATTCTTAATTTCCCATATAGCACTACTTTCATATAAGGGTAAAACAAAAACACAAGAAACAGGAGGAAACACATGGAACTACAGAAACTACGAGAGCTTATGGAAGATTTGTCCTTCGAGGAAAAGGTTGGACAGCTGACTCAGGTGGCAGGTAACCTTTATGGTCAGGATGCTATCGTCACAGGACTATTGGATTATTTTAAAATCAGTGACGAGGCATTGGACCTGGCAGGCTCTGTTCTTAGCATCCACGGGGCAGAGGCATTAAAGAAGCTTCAAAAGGAGAATATGGAGAAGCAGCCCCATCACATCCCCCAGATATTCATGTATGACATTATCAATGGTTTTGAGACCATCTATCCGGTTCCCCTGGGACAAGGGGCAACCTTTGACCCTGAGCTTGTGAAAAAATGTGCACATATGGCAGGGGTGGAAGGTGCTGCTGCGGGCTTGCACGTCACCTTCTCTCCCATGGTGGATCTGGTAAGAGATGCCAGATGGGGCAGGGTCATGGAGTCCACCGGTGAGGACCCTTATCTAAACAGTAAATTAGGTGTGGCCATGGTGGAGGGTTACCAAGGCCGGAACATTCAGGAAAAAGGAAACCTGGCTGCCTGCGTGAAGCATTTTGCAGCTTACGGAGGAGCCGAGGCAGGAAGAGATTATGATAACGTGGAGCTGTCGGAGCGCACACTGAGAGAGGACTACCTGCCGGCCTATGAGGCCTGCATCAAGGCCGGAGCAAAGCTTGTGATGACCTCCTTTAACACCTTAAACCGTGTTCCTTCCTCCGGCAATAAGTGGCTCATGCGAAAGGTGCTTCGGGAAGAGATGGGCTTTGACGGCGTTCTGATTTCGGACTACGGTGCCATCAAGGAAATGATAAATCACGGGTATTCCAAGGACGAGAAGCAGGCAGGTGAGCAAGCCATGAAAGCCGGTGTGGATATCGAGATGATGTCCAGCGCCTATGTTCGTTATCTGAAGGAATTGGTTGAAGAGGGAAAAGTAGACCAAAGCCTGATAGATGAATGTGTATGGCGTGTGCTGGTGTTAAAGAATGAGCTGGGCCTATTCGAAAACCCTTACAAGGACGCCAGTGAGGAGGACGAGCAAAGACTTTTGCTATGTGAGGAGCACAGAGCTCTTGCCAGGGAGGCCGCTGCAAAATCTCTGGTGGTATTGAAGAATGAGGGGGTACTTCCCCTTTCAAAAGAAAAAAGTACTAAATACGCTTTCGTAGGTCCTTATGCTGTGGAGAAGGAAATCTACGGTTCCTGGTCCTTCCCTTCGGATAAGGAGAAGGTCATTAGCATCAAAGAGGGTGTAGAAAACGCAAAGCCTCAAGCCAAGTGTGAATTTGCTCCCGGCTGTTACCTGTTTGATGAAACCTTCCGTCTAAAGAGTGGCGTTATGTATGAAGTGGACTCTTCCAAGAAGGAGGAGATGCTTAAAGAGGCAATCCGGGCAGCACAGAACGCAGAGACAGTGGTAGTTTGTGTGGGAGAGCATTCCCAGCAGACCGGTGAGGCGGCGGCAAGAACCGTTCTGCAGATTTCCGGAGATCAGATGGAGTTGCTTCGAAAAGTCAGGGAAGTGAACGATAATGTGGTGACCCTTGTATTTTCCGGAAGAATGTTGGAGCTGGAGGAGATTTCCAAGCTTTCCAAGGCGGTTGTTTATGCCTGGTTCCCAGGTACCGAAGGAGGAAATGCCATTGCGGATGTTTTATTTGGCGAAAAGGAGCCGGAGGGCAGACTTCCCATGAGCTGCTCCTACAGAGCTACTCAGCTGCCCAACTACTACAACCGCTTTATCACCGGCAGACCTAATGACGGAACCTTAAATCAGGGCTTTGTCATGGGCTACATCGATCAGGTGGACAAGGTACTGTATCCCTTTGGATACGGGCTTAGCTACACCACCTTTGAATATAGCCCTGTGACTCTGGACAAGACAAAGATGAGTAAGAATGACACCATCACTGCAAGTGTCACTCTGACCAATACCGGAGATAGAATCGGCACGGAAACTGTTCAGCTTTACATCCAGGATTTGTTTGGCAATGTAGTCCGTCCAAGAAGGATGTTAAAAGGCTTTGAGAAGGTTACTTTGAGCCCCGGTGAAAGCAGGGTAGTGTCCTTCCAAATCACGGAGGAGATGCTCCGCTTCTGGAACATTGACATGGAATACGCCAGCGAAGAAGGGGACTTCAAGGTTTCTATCGGAAGTGACAGCAGCTGCCAGAATACAGCAGAATT
>CAMAHO010000134.1 GCA_945834545.1 uncultured Lachnospiraceae bacterium
AAATATAAATGGTCTTCGCGGGTATTCGTTGACCGGCGACATCGCTGCAGAGATTTTAAACAATCAAAGCTACAAGAACCTTTCGAAAACCAGGTATGTAAATGACAAGCAGATAACGGATCACTATGCCATCATCCCCACCGGACAGGGCTTACAAAACTTGCAATCCCTACCGCCTCTTGGCAGAAATATATATGAGATTATCGTTCGAAGGTTTTTGAGCATTTTTTATCCGCCGGCTGTCTATCAAAAGATCGCACTGACCTTAGGGGTAAAGGAGGAAAAGCTTACCGCTTCCTTTAAGGTGTTATTGGATCCCGGATATATGAAGGTTACAACCTATTCCTTTAAAAGAGAAACCACTTCCAAGGAGAACACCTCTAAGCCAGCTGACTCTGAGAAAACTGACAGTACAGAGGATGAAAAGTGCAGCGATGCGCTAAAGGAGCTGCTTTTAAAGGCGAAAAAAGGCGACATTCTCAATGTTCAAGATTATCAGATAAAGGAAGGAGAGACCTCTCCACCAAAGAGATACACCTCCGGAAGTATGATTCTGGCAATGGAAAATGCCGGACAGCTGATTGAGGACGAGGAGCTTCGAGCCCAAATCAAGGGCAGTGGAATTGGCACCAGTGCTACTCGTGCTGAAATTCTAAAAAAACTGGTGAACAACGAGTATCTTACCTTAAATAAGAAAACCCAGGTCTTGACACCGGCTATCTTGGGTGAGCTTGTGTATGATGTGGTGGAATGTTCCATGAAGGCCTTGCTGGACCCGAAGCTTACAGCAAGCTGGGAGAAGGGGCTTACCATGGTAGCACAGGGAACTATTACTTCCGAAGAATATATGAATAAACTGACTGATTTTGTAGGGCGCAGAACAGATTTGGTCAAGCAAAACAATTACCAGAGCACTCTCTATCAAATGTATCAAAGAGATGCAAAGTATTACAAATAAAGGAGAAACCAATGAAAAAGCAAACCATAGAGGACTATAAGATTACAAACCTGTTTGATGTATCGCAAACTATCGCACATGAACTGTTAGACGGGTGTGAATATCCATGGGAGGTACTTCCTCGGATTTCCGAATACATTATCGAGCTTGGGAACAGTTTGTCACAGGACCTATATGAAAAAAGAGGAGACAGCATTTGGATTGCAAAAAGCGCAAAGGTTGCTCCCACAGCCTGTTTGAACGGTCCTCTTATCGTTGATGAAGACGCAGAAATCAGGCACTGTGCTTTTGTGCGTGGCAATGCGATTGTTGGAAAGGGCGCAGTAGTGGGAAATTCTACGGAGCTTAAAAATGTGATTTTGTTTAACGGTGTACAGGTTCCCCATTATAATTATGTGGGTGACAGCATTTTAGGCCATAAATCCCATATGGGTGCCGGCTCCATCACCTCCAATGTAAAGAGCGACAAGACGCTTGTGGTTTTACATGGAGAGAATATTGAACTGGAGACAGGACTAAAAAAAATGGGTGCCATTCTTGGCGACTTTGTGGAAGTAGGCTGTAATAGTGTATTGAATCCCGGTACCGTAATCGGAAAGCACACTAATGTGTATCCATTAAGCTCAGTGAGAGGCGTGATACCTGCAAATTGCATCTATAAGTGCAAGACGGAAGTTGTTTTGAAAAGATAATTCTTTTCAAAAATAACTGGATTTTTTGAAAAAAATATGAGAGAATTGTCGTTGAACGAAATTGCTTCTTTTTGTGAATGGAAGCAAAAAGAGCAATTAAGATATAATTGAAAGGAGTTTTCACATGATTTATTCAAAGGAAGTTGAAGAAATGTGTCCGGTAGCACAGGGTGTTAACCATGGTTGTGCTCCCATCCCTGAAGAAGCAAAATGGGTAAAAGCAAAAGAAGTGAAAGATATTTCCGGTTTCACACACGGTGTGGGCTGGTGTGCTCCTCAGCAGGGTGCTTGTAAGCTTTCCTTAAATGTTAAGGAGGGTATCATCCAGGAAGCATTGGTTGAGACAATCGGATGTTCCGGTATGACTCATTCCGCAGCTATGGCTGCTGAAATCCTTCCCGGCAGAACTGTATTAGAAGCATTAAACACTGACCTTGTGTGTGATGCAATCAATACTGCTATGAGAGAGTTATTCCTTCAGATTGTTTACGGTCGTAGCCAGAGTGCTTTCTCCGAGGATGGACTTCCTGTAGGTGCTGGTCTTGAGGACCTCGGAAAGGGTTTAAGAAGCCAGGTTGGTACTATGTACGGTACCTTAAAGAAGGGTCCTCGTTACCTGGAAATGGCAGAGGGTTATGTAACCGGTATCGCATTGGATGCTGATGACCAGATTATCGGATATCAGTTTGTAAGCCTTGGCAAGATGACTGACTTTATCAAGAAGGGTGATGATCCTAACACTGCATGGGAAAAGGCTAAAGGCCAGTATGGTCGTGTAGCAGATGCTGTAAAGATCATCGATCCCAGAAAGGAATAAGGAGGAAAAAGACATGGCATTATTTGAATCTTATGAAAGAAGAATTGACAAAATCAATTCTGTATTAAACAGCTATGGCATCGCCTCCATCGAGGAAGCAGAAAAGATTACTAAGGATGCCGGATTAAATGTTTATGATCAGATTAAGGCAATTCAGCCTATCTGTTTTGAAAATGCTTGCTGGGCTTACACTGTGGGCGCTGCAATCGCTATCAAGAAGGGCTGCAAGAGAGCAGCTGATGCTGCGGCAGCAATCGGTGAGGGTCTTCAGGCTTTCTGTATTCCCGGTTCTGTAGCAGATACTCGTAAGGTAGGTCTTGGCCACGGAAACCTTGGCAAGATGCTTCTTGAGGAAGAGACTGAGTGCTTCTGTTTCTTAGCAGGTCATGAGTCCTTCGCAGCAGCAGAGGGTGCTATCGGTATTGCAGAGAAGGCAAACAAGGTTCGTAAGAAACCTCTTCGTGTTATCTTAAACGGTCTTGGAAAGGATGCTGCACAAGTAATTTCCCGTATCAACGGCTTTACCTTCGTAGAGACGGAGTATGATCCTTACACCAACACTGTAAAGGAAGTATTCCGCAAGTCTTACTCTGAGGGACTTCGTGCAAAGGTTAACTGCTACGGTGCAAACGATGTTTGCGAAGGTGTAGCAATCATGCACAAGGAAGGTGTAGATGTTTCCATCACCGGTAACTCCACCAATCCTACCAGATTCCAGCATCCTGTAGCAGGTACTTATAAGAAGGAATGTATTGAACAGGGTAAGAAATACTTCTCCGTAGCAAGCGGTGGTGGTACAGGCCGTACCCTTCATCCCGACAACATGGCTGCAGGTCCTGCATCCTATGGTATGACCGATACCTTAGGACGTATGCACTCTGACGCTCAGTTCGCAGGTTCTTCTTCTGTTCCTGCTCATGTAGAGATGATGGGGCTTATCGGTGCAGGTAATAATCCTATGGTTGGTATGACCGTTGCAGTCGCAGTTTCCATTGAGGAAGCTGCAAAGGCAGGTAAGTTCTAAATAAAGTGATTATTATGGGAGTCTCTTAGGCTGTGATATAGTCTGAGGGACTCTTTTCATATTTTGAAAGTAGGGGGACAGGGGACAGGTACATATGACCTCATAAACCATGGGGTCATATGTACCTGTCCCCGCTGTCCCTCTATATACCTGTCCCCGTTGTCCCCCGGTGCGACTTTGCGAATGGCGCGGCTGAACTGCTAATTACATAGATGCACTATATAACGGTTTACTTTGACCTCTATTTTATATTGTGGTAAAATCAATTATAAGTGATTTTTTTAAACCACATTTCAGAATTGATGAAAGAAGAATGAAAAGATGAAAAAGAGAAAAAACATCGCTTTGTTTTTGGGAATTCTGGAGAATGATTTCTGCGCCGCTGTTTTAGATGGGGCAGTGAAGGGGGCAAAGGATTTTGATGCAAATTTATTTGTCTTCCCTATGGACTTGATCGATGCAAAGTATGCGGTTCAGTCAATCAATCAATACCGCTATCAGTATAATACTCTTTCTTCCTATAGAAATGCAGAAGGCTTAGATGGCATTATTGTGGAATATGGCACAATCGTATCTACGGCAGACGAGGAGAATAAGAAAAAGTTTCTTTCCACTATGGGAAAGATTCCCACCATACTTCTTTCGGAAGAGGTAGAAGGCTTTAAATGTATTACAGTGGATAATACAACAGGTCTGGTAGAAGTGTTAGAACACTTAATTGTGGACCATGGCTATACAAAAATTGGATTTTTATCAGGTCCTGAACATAATAGTGATGCCAATGCAAGAAAGAGGGTCTTTCAGGATACCATCAAAAAACATAACCTTCCTTTAGGAGAGGATTGGATTACCTATGGCAATTTCTCTGTCTATGTAGAAAAGGAGGTTACCGATTTTATTAAATTACATCCGGATATGGAGGCTTTAGTGTGCGCAAACGACAGCATGGCTATCGGGGCAGCCGAAGCCATGCGTAAAATGGGACTAGAACCGGGTAAAGATATATCTATCACAGGCTTTGACGATATAGTAGGAGGTGTTTTGCATGAGCCTGCCATTACCACTGTAAAGGCAGACCCTATGGAGCTTTCCTATACGGCGATGATGAGACTCTGTACAGAAGAAAAAGAACCATGTTTACAAAAGCCTTGGCATAAAATCCCCACCCGAATGGTGAAGCGGGAGTCCTGTGGCTGTGACAATTTCGAGCCTGATAAATCCTGGCTGGACAAGCTGAACCTGGATATTGACTGGAGACAGAACGCCAAGGTGCAGATGAAGGAAGTCGAAAACCGTAGAGGCTTAGAGCATGAGCTGGGCAATGTCACCAGGGAAATGGTATTTGAACAGACAACGGAGGAAGAGAGATATACAGTTATTCTAGGCGTTCTCAGAAGACTGCTCTTTCAAAGTGCAAGACTCTTTCTCTATGATGAATTTCTGGAAGTGGAGAAAGCATCTATTTGGAAAAATCCGGAAAGTATGAACCTGGTGGCAGCCTATGACAGCCTGGATGACGACTGCGCAGATTATGGAAAAGAATCCGGGGTTAATTTTGTATATAAAAAGGGAGAAATGGTAGTAGAAACAAGAAGGTTGATAGAACACCTCTTGCCCAAGGATGATAATCGTCACCAAATGGTAATCATCCCCTTGTTCTTTGGTACCAAACAGCTGGGGCTGTTATCGGCTGAATCAGAGAGCTTCCGTTTTCAATATGCTTATGATATGGCTGGGCAGATTAGTAATACCTTATATTTCATAGCTATGAATGAGGAACAGAAGCGTATGAAAAATGCTCTGGAGGAAGCAAGCCTTTATAAGACCAGGTTTCTTGCGAATATGTCTCACGAAATTCGTACTCCGATCAATGCAATCATTGGTTTTAACGAAATGATTTTGCGTGAAAACAGGGATGAAGAAATACAGAACTATGCAAAAGATGTGAAAAGCGCTGCAGATATGTTGCTAATGCTGGTAGGAGATATTTTGGACTTTTCCAAAATAGAAGCAGGCAAAATGGAACTGGTTCATTCCGAATACTCCCTTCGCAGTCTTGTAAAAGAAGTCATGGGCATGATTTGCTTTAAGGCAAAGAAAAAGAATTTAAAGCTCAATTTGATTTGTCCAGATAAGGATTGCGATCATCTCATAGGGGATGCAGACCGAATCAGACAGATTCTTCTGAATCTGTTGTCAAATGCAGTAAAATATACAGATGACGGCTTGATAACCCTGCGTGTGGAAGAATATAATAGAGGAAAGGATACCGTCTTGTTGCATTTCTCCGTAAAGGATACAGGAGTAGGTATCAAAGAAGAGGATTTACCTCGTCTCTTCAATATCTTCGAACGGATTGATTTAAAAAGAAATCGTCATATTGAAGGCTCCGGATTGGGAATCAATATTTCCTCTGAACTCTTAAAAATGATGAACAGTGAATTAAAGGTACAAAGTACCTATGGTGTTGGAACCGAATTCTATTTTGATTTGGAACAGAAATTAGGGTCTCAAAAGCCGGATGTGGCAGCCACAGAACAAAATAAGTTACCAGGCAAAAAAACAGTAACCTTCAAGGCACCCAATGCTAAAATTTT
>CAMAHO010000135.1 GCA_945834545.1 uncultured Lachnospiraceae bacterium
GACGATATCTTTAGTGACTATAAGGTAATGACAACCGGAGAGGTAAAAAACATGGCCGAGCAGAATGCTTATAACAAAGGGGAGCATTACGAAAGGCTATACGCAGATGGTTCTGAAAGGGGACAGTTTAGTGGATATATTGCAACTCCGAACTCAAATTTGATTAATCAATATCAGCGAGAGCAGGAGTTTGATTCGGTTAATTATAATAGTCACGCTACAATTGGCGAAATGGACGAGGCGACGAAACAGAATAGATTACCTAGAAAGACACGGTTTTACCGCTTAGTCAGTGCGAACTATCTGGACACGGCATTGGGACTCAGTCAAGCCAACGGTTTAGGCTACAAGGCGGGAACGGTACAGGCCATTAATGATATCGCAGGTAAGGTTGTCACTGATGCAGGATTTATGTGTGTGGGATACCAGCTGGATACATTCTTTGGCTCCAACCCGGTTATGCTTACCTTGCTTTGTGATCAGGGTATGCCGGTTATGGCGACAACCAACTATAACGAAGCGGAGTTTGTATTCCCAAGAAATACCAGCTATATGATTCTTGGAGCCAGAAAAAAAGACAAAGGTTCGAGAAATGTCATAGGTAGTGTTGGAGAGGACTTGAAATTAGAAGGCGAGTTTACTGGAATCGAGATTATCTGTAAGGTATTAAATCCGTCAAAATGATAGCAAAAGGGGGAAATGAAAATGGTTGATCACGAATATAAAAAGAAAACCGTAACAATCAGCAATCAGCAGGAGGATAATGCGCGTCGGGAGAAGTTTAAAATACGCGCAAATATGTCAGCGGGAGCCAGGGCTGTTAGGAACGAGGCATATGGCGATTTCCTCAATAAGCTGTCAGAACCGCCGACCGAACTGAAGGGTCCTATTATCAAGGGTAAGTCTGACAGTCTGGGTTATAAGCAGAAAAAGCGTGCAAAGGCTGAGTTTGAAGAAATCGGAGCGAAGCATACTCTGATATCGATGGAAGATATGGAGAAACTAAATTTTAATCGGTACCTTACGAATGCATCCTCAAAAAAGGATTGGCTGAAGTCAAAGACGAGACAGTCTGAAATTACCAATGAGGAATCTTTGCAGAGGCTAAAGAACGGAGACTACTCTAATTTTGAGAATGTACCTCAAACAATTAAGAACATTGTGGCTAGCCAGGCCTTTGTTAAATTCATTTCGAGAGATGATGTTTTCGATCCAAACTATACTGAACAGGATGTAATAAAAAATTACATAGCAGAATACGGAGTTACATCGTTAATGAATCCAGCCTTGCGTTTGGGGTTGTCATTGGGCATGAATACAGGTGGTCTTACAGATTGGGAAAAAAATAGACTTGTTCGGCTAGATGAAATGATGACAAATACGATTATGGTGGAAACCTTAACCAAGCAAGTGAATGTGGAGCAGTATGAGAAGAATTTAGTCGAGCACGGTGAGAAAAAAGAAGAAGCCAGAGAGATAGCCGAAAAAGAGGTTGGCGCGTTACAGGCACAGCAGGTTGAGATAGCAAAGAGACTCCTGTTGATGCAGCTATCAAACTTCAAGGTATATGATGAGCAGGGAAACTCAGCACAGTGGCCTTTCTCTATGGCGTTCGCCCTAAGCCACTGTCGCAGAGTGGTTCTTACCATGCCCAAGGGCAATACTGAATGGGAAGAACAGAAAATGTTTGATACTATTTTTCATTCTCCAAATAATACACTGGCTCTGGACCAAAAAAGAACGGCATCTACTCACGACATAAAGAGAAGAAAGGTTGGTACTACGGGACCTACTGAGGAAGTAAAGGTGAAAACAGGTAATTTCACCGGACAAAGAGGCATGAATTGTGCGATTGGTGGACTTGGAAATATAGGAATCGGAGGTCAGCTGATCCGCAACAACGGTTCCTGCGGACACTTTTATTCCATGTATAAAACCGGTAAATCCGGACAATATGGAGCGATTTTGTTTGGTATGGAATCTGATGCAAGTGGTATGACAAATCAGATGGGACACAAGCATACTATGATGGCTACTGCCGAAGCTGCATCCAGCTTTGGGGGACAGCGTGTAGATGAAATTGGTGCAGCCTATGGTGGAAGACAGTGCGACTTGACGCATTTGAGTGCGAATGAGATTAGTAAGTGGATGAATTTATTGCAAAGAAGCATGAATTATTGGCAAGCTACCAATGATACGGATTCGAGAGATAGGGTAATGGAGCTGTTGGCAGGAAGACAGATGGATGCAGAAGAGCTGGAGGAATTGCGAAATGAAATGAATGAGGTGCCTTTGATTGGAGAAACTTACATATAATAACAGGTAAACGAGGAGCAGTGTATGTGTAGAGATAATCAGAAATTAAAAGACAAAACAGCCACTGAGTTCAAAGTGGCAGCTCCGGTTGTGGAAGAGAAGGTGGCGGCACCTGTTCATGCGGCACCGATAGAACATCAGAAACAACTGGGAGGATTACTGGGCCAGACGATGGAGTTGCTTCCTGGTAAGTTTAAGGTGGCTGCGCTTCCGTCAGTGCTTGAGAGAGGAGCAGAACCTATGCCGGAGCAACCCATACCGGCAGCTGAGATGACTTACAAACAGCGCAAAAAATTAAAGAAGATGGACGAAAAGGCAAAAGCAAGGTGCCCCTTTGCTGACCATCAGGCATTACAGCTGGAAGAGAATATGCTGCAATACCGAAAAGAGATCCATGCTTCTAATGCTATGGGATATGCCGAACAGGCGAAAAAAGAGGGCAGAATCATTGATGGACGCGTGATGGGAGCCTTTTGTCAAGGCTATAAGACAGATAAAAAGGGAAAGCCTTTGAATGAGGAAGAGGCCAAGAAACAACAGGCAGATAAGGCTTTTCTGGAGGATTATTCTTCCGGAGATTTACAGAAGAGAATGCCTCATTTGGAACGAATTAAGAATGACTTGCTAAAAATAAGGATTTCACCTGTTATGTTCACCTGGGATTATATTTCCAAGCATACTTCTGAAGTATATTCTATCGTAAACCGTTTTACTTATTTTGAGAATATGCAGAAGGACCCTATTAACAAACCCTTCTTTGAACAACTGCCCGAGATCGATAAGAAGCTGTTAAAGGTTCGCGTAGCAGATATGACCATGGTCACCGGAATCCTGTGGTCCAAGGTATTGGCGCTAAAGGGAATCGCCATGAATGGTATGACACCGGAGTTTCAGGACAATGTGAACTTTCATAGGGATGCAGTGGATAGTATGGAGCTGCTACAGGATATGTTAGCTGACAATCTGGAGAAACAGGAGCAGAAAGAGGCAGAAATAAGGGAACAGGAAAGAGAACATCTGGAGGCAGAGCACAAGCAAAAAATCCTGGAGCTGAACCAAATTGTATCAAATATCAATGTGGAACCTGATTTTTCCGGCACATTAGGTGGACAGGAAGCAATTGATAAAATGAATTATGCTGCTTTTG
Organism: uncultured Lachnospiraceae bacterium; assembly: GCA_945834545.1. Taxonomy (GTDB): domain Bacteria; phylum Bacillota; class Clostridia; order Lachnospirales; family Lachnospiraceae; genus Acetatifactor. Next base: position 3,464 of record CAMAHO010000135.1, read on the forward strand.
AGCAAGAAAGAACGATTGGCAAAGATACCTTTAAAGGTGTCATAGAGCACTCCAATCATTCTTACAGAGCTCAGGGAGAGGCAGGGGCTTTAGTTGATTTGGAATTGCGAAGCTCAGGTCAAGAGATGGCAAAGGCTCACAAGCAATATCTGGGAACATATTTCGATGGAATTACCAAGGACTATACCCAAATGGTACAGACAGTGTATGATGCCGGCTTGGATTTTGAGACCATGAGTTCACAGATAAAAACAAAGGCTGTATCTGAAAAGTACAGCCAGGTACGATATGCAACCGGAGGTGGGGTAGAGGTTATTAGCAACATGCTCTTTACGCAGATGGAACAGTATATTTTATCTCCTCAAACGCAGCAATATATCAATTCCATGTGGGAAGTGTTCAAGGATGCTGAGGTATTTCAGAAAGATAAAGGAAAGCTCATAACCTTCTTTACGAAAACCTTGGTAAATATGTATGGTGCCAATTACCAGATACCTATTGTGAAGGGTAAGTTTGGTGATGATAAAGGTGCTGTGACCAATGTGCTTAAAGAGGCCTGCCGTAATCTGTTGACAGTATGTAGAACAATAGATTTGGAACAGGAGGATTATGATAGTCTTCCGAAGGAGATGAAAGCTTTGACAGAAAGATGTCGTGGTATGATACAGAATATGATAAGAGCCAACGAAGAATATGGTAATGGAGCGGAAGCCTAGGCAAGAGTGTTTTATCAGGTACATAGATGGGAGGAGTAAGGAGGCACACAATGACACAAGAAGAATTAGATCTTATGCCGGCATTGGAACTTTATCGAGTGGATGCTGAGACAATACAGAGATTTGCCGGAGTATTTACAGAAGAAGCAGTGTATGAAATTCTGACGGGAGATGCCATCGGTATGATCGCTGCACAAGAAAAGGAAGTTTGCGGGGGAATCTGTGTTGCTCCGGACATATTGAACGATGAGCGCATGGATTTGCTTTCCCTGTATGTACTTCCCGAATATCGAAGACAGGGAATCGGGGGAACCTTATTTCTGGAAATGATGGAATACATATTTGAGGATACCGACGCAATCATGCACATCTGTCATTATGTAGGTGCAGGCAATCAGGACGAGGAGGTATTGGGATTTCTAAAGAAGGCAGGGTTTTTCTTTGAGGAAGAGGAGGAGGACGCAGTGTTTGTGATTTCTGCCAAGGACTGCAAAAAGGCTCCCTTGGCTTCCATAAAAGGGAAACTTCCCGAGGAAAGCAGAATGAGCTGTCTGGGGCAATTGTCTGAAATGGAAAAGCGCCGGCTATTTCAGACTTTGCAGGAGGCTTCTGTGGACGATGTGACTCCGGAAGGACTGGATTCCGCTGAACAGGAGTGTAGCTTTGTGGTTCAGAATGAAAAGGGCATGATAGAATCCTGCGTTATATTGAAGAAGAGGGAAGAGAGTTTGCATATGGTGCAGTTTTATATTCGCCCCGGAGTCTCTACCCCCGGTGTGATTATGTTGCAGGCAGCAGCAGAGGCAGTGGGACAGCACTATGGAGAAGACGCCATGATTGAGATTCCCGTAATGAGTGAGGCTTCCAGTCGGTTGATGCACAAATTGTTGGGAGATGCTGCAAAAAAAATACCGATATGGAATGCTTATTTTATCATGTAGGTCTGGGAGGAAGGAAATGAAGGGTGCTATAACAAGAGATAATATCGAGTGGTTTGAACCATTTATGACGAAACCGGCAGCAGAGCTTATTTTATCCGGAAAACCGGTGTATGCAGTTGGCGTATGCGATGAGAAAACAAAGGTTGCGCAAGGAGCCTTAGTAGCTTATTACAAGGAGAAGACCTTTCACATTGTATCCCTGTTTGTTTCATCCAGCTGCAGAAGATACGGCTGTGGAAATGAACTCATTGGAGATTTGCTGGCGGATAACTGGCTGGAAGGAACCAGATTAGAGATTTCATTTTCCGGACATAATGAAGAAACAGACTCTTTGATCGCATTTTTGGACTACTGGGATTTTGAAGAGGAAGACATCTCGGAAGGAGAGATTTATGAGGTGTCTTTGGAGCAGGCAATTACTTCAGAATATAATAAGCCAATCAAAACAGAGAATGTGATTCCACTTCGTGAGTGTCCAGAGCTTATACTGAAAGAACTTAGCAGAAAGGCCTATGATATGGAGCTGCCGGTGCCGGAAGGAGGATTTCTGGCCCCTTCCCTGGAAAAGAATATCAGCGTAGTGTATGTGCAGAATCAAAAACCTATGGGGTATCTTGTATTTGACCATTCTCTGGAAGGAAGGCTTACTCTGAGTGCGTTGGCTTCCTTTGACAACAAACCGTACACTATGGCAGAGATGCTGGTAAAGGCGATTGAATTATGTAAGGCTAACTATCCACTGGATACGCTTTTTTATATGCAGGCAATCAATTCTGTTTCCAGAGGTTTAATCCAGAAGGTCTTTCCCGAGGCAACCAATATTTCTCACAATTATGTGCTTATGGGATAGGGTGTGAGCTCAGCC
>CAMAHO010000136.1 GCA_945834545.1 uncultured Lachnospiraceae bacterium
TTTGACCCTGGTATCATATATATAGAATAGCTTATAGACTGCAAAATGTCATTTATTTTTTTGTAAATATATATTTTTTCAGTAGTTGTTCCTGATTTTGCCTCCACAAGCTCTTTTCTTTTACAAGCTCACCTAAGACTAAAGGTCGCTGCTACTGATTTCCTTCTTTATGCTTGTTTTCTTTTACTCCCGTCTTGGGCTCTCTTCCTAACTGCTACTGATTTCGCCTTCTCAAGCTCTTTTCTTTTACAAGCTCACCTAAGACTATAGGTCGTTGCTACTGATTTTCTTCTTATAGTTTGTTTTCTTTTACTCCCATCTCTTGTTGCTCATAAATAAAGCGTTAGCGGATACATAATGAATGCAACCACTAACGCCTTGCGTAAATCTGACGGTATTCCAGATAATCTACTGCTTTTCAACTTGTCTATCTCTGATTCTGTCGTCCGAATTGTTCATATTAGCCCTATTCCCCATGTTATCCATATTAGCTTTATTCATCCTGCTGTCCATATTAGCTTTATTCTCCATATCTCCCATATCTGCTTATGTTGTCATCAATGTACTGCAGGAGCACATCACTGCTTCCAAATTTCATGCCCCCTCCCATGTTTCCCGCAAAATCCTTTGTTCCCCGGTTGCCACTCACTCCTTTTATTAAGCGCCGCGCTTTCCTTTAAACAAAGTCCATTTACCTTGCTCTTCTTTTCCAGCAGGATTAAAGATAAATCATCATTGTAATAGCCGATTCGAAACTTCTCCCTAACATTGACTTCATCCTTTCTCTGCTTCATTTCCAGATAGCTGGAAATGTAAATCACACTCAGCGTCCCCACCCAAAGGAGAATCAAGATAGACATAATAGCTGCAACGATTTTTCTTCTGGACCTTTTAAACATGCTCATACCTCAACTCATAGCCTACTCCCCGGACTGCCTTAATCTCCGTCTTTGCTCCCACAAAGGCCAGCTTCTTACGCGTGAAGGACATATAAACCTCCACATTGTTGTATTCGGCCTCGCTTTCAAAGCCCCAGATTTTTTCTGCCAGAAGCTCCCTGGTAAGAATTTGTCCGTTTCCGGAAATCAAGTACTCCAGAATACGGTACTCCTTGTCACTGAGTCGCACACTTTGACTATTGGTCACACAGGACAAGGTAAGACTTCCCGGCTCCAGAACAATATCCCCAAAGGTCAGTGTCTGGTCCAAAGTTCCAAGTGCCCTTCGGCTCAGAGCCCGAAGTCTGGCCAATAGCTCCTTAGTCATGAAGGGTTTTGTAAGATAGTCATCTGCCCCGCTGTCCAGGCCCGCCACCTTATCATCCAGTTCTGCCTTGGCAGTAAGCATCAGGATTGGCGCTGTGATTCCCTTTCTCCTGGCCGCTTTAGCTATCTCATAGCCATTCATCCCCGGAAGCATCACATCCAGCACTACCATATCATAGATGCAGCTTTCCAGAGCCTCCAAGCCGTCTAACCCATCTGTGAAATGATCCACCTCATAGTTTTCCAGCTTTAAAATCTCACATAAGGCCTGGGCCATTCTGATTTCATCCTCAACCAAATAAAATTCGCATGTTTTTCCTTCCTGGGGGACATCGGGGACAGGTCCACTTGACCCCCAGCCTAGAGAAATACTAAATCGAGTATATAAGATGGGGGTCAAGTGGACCTGTCCCCGATGCCCCCGATGTCACTGCAACTATCTTCTCTCACCAAAGTACAATTTCACTCGATTTTGTATTGTTTTTGTTACCTCTTTCAAATTCTTATCATAGGAAAAATAAGCGTCAGCTTCCTCAGCAATAACATCAAACAATTCATCTGTATCATAGCTTTTTCTTGGAACAGCGTTCTTTATCAGTTCCAAATACTCATCCAGAAAAGTGGAATAATCATTATTTTCCGGTAACCTTGTCCTGGTTCCATCCGGATAAATTACAAAATACATTTCCATGTCCTCATCATAATACCATAGTTTTTCAGGAACATCCATTCTTATACTAATACCTTTTTTTATTAACTGCTGAGTATTTAAGCTAACAAGGAAATTAACAAATTCCACTACACCCTTTTTATTCATTGAGTCTTTGTTAACCACAATGATTCCTTGATCCACCAAATAAGTTCCATGCCCAGTTTCTGAGGGATAACCGGTAAAGCAACAATTGGGGCCTATCCATTTACGATATGAGCCAAATTCTTCCATACTGAAAATGCTACACGACATTCCCACTATATCACCTGAATTCAGTGCTTCTGCAGAATACTTTATACCAGACCTAAGTGTAAGGTTACCAGATTTGTTTTTGATTAATGCCAGCAAATCCTGAAACTCCTTTGTGTCAAAATAAGCTACTCCGTCTTTTAAAAAGGGAGTACTCTCCATATCCTTTCCCAATAGGAAATACAAACTATACCACCAATTATCCTGTCCTGTATAATCTACAAATAAGCTATTTATATCATTGTTTTGTACGATTGACTGAACATCGCTTATATTCCAAGAGGATTCGTTCCAGTATTCTCGACTGGTTGCCATGGTGTCTATAGATACACTTTTAGGTATTCCATACCAGCCATCCTTTGTCGATCCAATTTCAATAGCACCAGGCAGAATCGCATCTCTGTTAGTCTCAAGAATTATATCATCCAGGTTACCCAATGCCCCGTTTTCAATTAGATTTTTCATGTTTTCTCTATCAACACATAGTATGTCCGGTCCCTTCCCACTTAGAATATCAATTAGGGTTCTATTCATTGCATCGGATTCGAGAACCTCCGAATACTCAATGTGTTGAGAGGAATTATCTTGAGAAAAAGAAAGCGATTGCTCTTTGAGGAACACATCTTCTCTCCAGATATTAACAAAAGAAACGGTTTCCTTTTCCTGATTGTCAAGCGGAATCTCGCTCCCAGCTTCTTCCTTCTCCTGAGGATATTCTTTTTGTACCGACTGTTCAATAGCAGCAACATTTTCCTCTTCATCACTAGTTCCGCAGGATACAAGCAGTAGTATCATAAGCATTATCAACTGTATGCATTTCTTTTTCATAAGCTAAACTTATCCTTCCTTTCTTTTTGCTATTAGCTTTAAACTAGTGAGCTTAATAAGAAATGTCAACAGTTCCTTCCTAAAAAGCATAAAACATTGCTAACATGCATAAAATATGCAGATATGGATATTATTTGCATAATATCGTAACAATTAGCATAGAAATAATATTGCTATATCTTCATAGTCAATCTATAATGTTTAAAACACATTCTATGAGGTTAATTAATGCAAAATCACATCGGTAAACAGATACATGATATGCGTAAGCACAATGGTATGAGTCAGGCAGAATTGGCAAAAAAATTATTTGTAAAGCAATCCAGTGTAAGCCGTTGGGAACGCGGGGAGACTGTTCCGGATGCTAATTCCCTCCATTTAATGTCCGAGTTGTTTCAAGTTTCTATGGATGAATTCTATCCCCACAGTTCACTTTCAGAGGATGCCTCCATTTCGCCAGCCAGCGATGAAAACATAGAAATCACAGACAATTTTGGGGAAGCATCTGTTTTCTCAAATATAAGGAAAAAAGGAAAGATATTATTAGCTTTTTCGATACTCACGAATCTTGTACTAATCACTATATTAATAATTCAAAATACAATATACATTCCACCAGAATATTCTATGACAGATAGTCGTATTGTTTTTGACAACTATCACGGACAGGAGGTATATGAGTATTCGTATGTCTACTGGTTGTGGTTAAGTCCTAAGAAAAAACACGAGATTGCTACAACGAATTCTATAATATGGCATACTTCACCACCTAAAGAAGGAATTAACATTCTAAAGATAAGCTTTTATAATTCGAGGGCTAAAGCCACCTCTTGGGAAGAACCAAATTCAGTTATGTACATTTATAAAGGGAGATAATAACATGAAAAAAAATCTTTTATTATTAGCATTTATATTATTGATTCTGCATCCAAATTATGCCAATGCCACTACCATTCTATCAGACGATATAACTAATAATCCTATTCCATATAAAGTATATGATTTATCACCTTCTATCTTTTCCCTATATTCCGGAAAATATCTTTCTCTCTCTATGGATATAGTATATGAAGGTATTCCCTCTTCAGTTCCTTATTCCTTTGAAATAACTAAGGTTGTTTCTGGCGTAACCTACAGAGGTACAATGTATTTGCAATCAACATATATTGAAAAGAATAAGCTTTATGCTACTTATATTGGAATGCTATATGCGCAATAAATAGGGGGCATCGGGGACAGGTTCGCTTGACCCCCAGCTTATATACTCGATTTAGTAGTTCTCTAGACCGGGGTCAAGTGGACCTGTCCCTGATGCCCCCCTTAAGTCTACCTTCCCAAAAAATATCCTGTATCAGAGTTTCCGGAAAGATTGAGCCTAACTTTGGTGCCCCAGATCAGATCTGTTGTAACCTCTCCCTGAACCGGAATCACCTCCCCATCGGAAGTCACTACAGATAAGGTGATTTTGCCCGGTTCCCCATCGGTGAACTCTTTCGTAAAATCCTCCGGCAACAGCTGGAATTCTACATTCAGTCCATTTTGCAGGGCAGTATGATCTGCATTGGTCATACCCTGATGTCCTGTAGCACCATCGCTCTCTACAGTAATATTCATACCACAGATCTCATTCTCCGTATAGTTCACGACGACAAAGCCAAGCACTCTGTCAACCTCTCCTGCCATGGAATCATCCACCTGAGCGTTGGATTCCACCAACGCAGCATACGTCATCACATTGGATAACCCGGTCTTTCGCACCAGCTGCTCCAATAGCACGATATCCTGCCCCACTGTTTTAATATCCACGCCTGCATATTCAGTAGCCTGTTTGCTTGTAACGGAAAGACTTACCGGCTTCCCTTCTATTGTGTACTCGTAAACGACTTCGTCCAGATTTCCAATCTGCGACAGCAACAAATAAGCATACTTTGGTAACCGTTCAAGCATGCTTTCCTGTCTGGATGAAGAAAAATCCTTCTCTAAAATCATCTTCCAAGAATAAGGCTGCTGCTTTGTCTGAAGTTCATTTACAAAGTTGCCTGTAAATGCTGTCAGATTGAGAGCTCTTACCAGTTTGCCATTGAAAGGCATATTTCCTACATAGGGATTATATAAGGCGTACAGATTTGCTGTAAGCGGACTGATTGGTTCCCCGTCTGCCCATAGGATGCGGTCGCCAACCCAGACCTGTCTGATAGCTTCTGAAGAAGTAAATGTTGTCTCTTTTTCATCGTCAAAGAAGATGCTTTTGGTAACCCCTGTCACACTGATTTCAACCACCCCTTCCTCCTCATAGATGTTGATGCTCCTTATACCCTGGCCGGAGGTTGATTTAACCGTTGCAGTCAATTCCTTTCCCTGAATGGATAAGCCGCAAGACAGATATTCTGCATTCATGGTTTTCCCTGCAATATAGTATCGGATGCCCAGGATGAGAACCACAAACAGCCACACAATTGCCACACTGGCAAAAAGAACCTTACGGTTTCTCTTCCTGGTTTTCTGCAAAAAATCTAATTCTATTTTCTCTTTTGAGTTTTCCATCTCCTGTTCCACAGGACACTTCATTCGCATATACTTTTCCTTGCAGGGAGAACAGCTCTCCAGATGCTCTTTCACCATTTCATTGGTAACCAGACTGGTCAATTCATCCACATACCCGGGAAGTAAATCCTGTACCACCTCACAAGGCAAGTTTTGTTCTATTTTTTCAGATAAATCCGCTCTCTGTTCCATCCTCGTTCTCCCTTTCAACCTAATTCATTTCCAGTTTCTTCATAACTTCCATTTTGGACTTGTGTGTTCACCACATATCTGTGAATTTACAAAGTAACTTTTAGGTGCTCATTCTCTGCGAAGCATTTCCTT
>CAMAHO010000137.1 GCA_945834545.1 uncultured Lachnospiraceae bacterium
CCCTCTTAGCAATCAGATAACACAGATATGCCAGGACAGAAACAATCGCTGTAAGCAACAGCAAAATCAGGTTGGCGTTCATCTTAGTTCCTAAGAACACCACCAATACAATCAATCCCATTGTGACGAACATATTGGGTAACAGATACACCGTCACCGCTGTTCCCTGCTTTACAACCTCAATCTCATTTTCCCAATCCAACCGCATATATTTTCTGCCGCAGACACATCCCCATGTGGTGGAAAAGCAGCAAAGGGCAATGCCCAGGATAAAATACAAAACGGCACTCAGTATCGATACTCCGGCTGAAATACAAATGCATCCAACGGAAAACAGCATAGCCGGCACGGTCAAATACATGTTAAACAGCATTTTCCCCTGGTACAAAACCTTGGTCTCAATGGGCAGGGACTGTACAATCCAGAAATTCTTTCCCTCCAAAGAAGGGGAAATGGCCGTGGTGGCTACCATTCCCACAAAGAAATATACCACCAGTGGAATGGCGGGTTGCAGGATTTGTGTGTCAATAGGGGCTCCCCTGAGTACCACTGTGATAATGTTGTCAAAGCCGAAAATCAGCACAACGACACCAAAAATAACGCATAAAATATCTCCGATAGCAGCATTGGTCATATAGGTCGCCGAGCCCAAGAGACGCTTAAACTCTTTAAACGCAATGGCCTGCACCAGATTACTCTTCTTTAGTGCAGACATCTTGTATTGCTTAGAAGCTGCGTGAGTCTTTAAGGAAGAGTTAATCTTCTTATAGGACCTGCCAACCAGCACCATAACCAATTCAAATGCCAGAATAGAAACTCCCACCAAGAGTAAAATATCCACTACACTCCCCTTGATTACCCCATCAGAAAACCAAGCCGCCGGGGCATATACACTGCCGATACTCTGAGTCGTTTCCGCAAGACCTTCCAGCACTACTTCCATATCTTCATTCTGGAATAAATTTTGTAGAATGAATTGCAAGGAGAAGGCAAACAAGACCACAATCATCATCAAGACGGTCTGCATAATGTTCTTCTTTTTATACCCTGCACTGAACTTCACGATGAGAAAGCCTATGGCAGATGCCACAAGCATAGGCACCACCGGAAGGAAAAGCGTCAATAGAATCCAAAGGATATAGGTCAGTACCCCAGGCTTTTCAAATACACCATACACCACCATCACCGGCAGGGATATGATTCCGTACCAGGGCAGACTCTTAATGTACATATATAAGAACTTGCAGGACACAATGGTCTTGGATGCAAAAGGAAGTGACATAATCATGTCATACTCCTTAAACCCAAACAGGTAGCCATTGGTCTTAAAAAGAGTAAATACAAAGGACAACAGCGAAATAATCATGGCCGTAAGCATAGGGGCTGCTTCCATAATTCCCATCATTCCATATCCTATGACCGCGGCGATACAATAGCCCATAATGAGGAGCTGTATGATGCCCACGCCCACAAGATTCCCAATAATCTTTCCTCGTTTTTCCTTACTATACCGAAATGCATTCCATAAACTGGTGGACTTTAGGAATGCTTTAAGCAAACAAATCTCTTTACTTTTCATCGATGACCTCCATGAATACAGACTCCAGGGAATTGCCATGGGTCAGCTCTTCCATAGTACCAGAGGCGATAATCTGTCCCCCCTTAATAATGGCGATTTTGTTGCACAACTTTTCTGCTACATCCAACACGTGAGTGGAGAAGAATACAGCAGTCCCCTCTTCGCAAAGCTCGTGCATTATGTTCTTTAGGGTAAACGTAGCCTTGGGGTCTAATCCCACAAAGGGCTCATCCAAAACCAGAAGCTTGGGCTTATGTATCAGAGCCGAAATAATAGCCACCTTCTGCTTCATACCGTGGGAGTAGGAACCAATCAAATCCCCCAAATCCTTTGTAATCTCAAATAAATCCGCATACTTTCGGATTGCCTCTTCTCTCTCTTTGGCACTGATGTCAAACACATCCGCGATGAAATTCAGGTACTGAATTCCGGTCAGATTCTCGTAAAGATCCGGATTGTCGGGAATATACGCTGTAATACTCTTGCAGGCAATAGGCTCCTCCTTCACCGAATGACCATCTATCAGAATCTCTCCCTCCGTGAAATCCAAAACCCCTACCACAGCACGAATAGTGGTGGACTTTCCTGCCCCGTTATGACCGATAAATCCGTAGATGTCCCCCGGTTCCACCGTAAGGGATACATTGTCTGCTGCCTTCTTCCCTGTACCGTAGGTTTTTGTGTAGTTTCTAATCTCCAACATACTCATTTTTTCTTCTCCTCCTCACTCAGGACCATGGGGACGCTAAAAAATGGCTTTTTTATTGTCCCCGGTGGTCCATATAAAGACCAAGGGAGACAATAAAAAAGCCATTTTTTAGCGTCCCCAGTGGCCCATTGATTTTCAGGATCTTATAAATACATATCTACCGTGCTTAGAATCTCCGGTAGCAGCTGCTTCTTTCTGCTAAGCACCCCCGGCATATCGAAAATCTGGTCCATGATTTTCCAATATTGCAGGTGCATATTAAGCTTGTAGTTGGTGCACAGCAAAATACTGTGCTCCTGAATAATATCGGTAATCATCAAAACCGCCCAATCTAAGCCGTTTTGCTCCCGCACAATCTCAAGGGTATCCAGATAGAGCCTCGCATAGTCATCCAAATCCTGAAAGGAAGTAACCTCACACTGCCCGATGCCGATGTTGATGCCCTTCTGGCTATAGGTCTTAAAGTCAGAGGTGATGGCCTCCTTGGGATCCCTGGATTTGAGTCCCTTGGTACTGCTAAACAACAGCATACCAAACTCCTCCAAATCTACACCGCACAGCTTGGCAAGGGCCTGGGCAGAAGCCACATCCACACTGGTAGTGGTAGGGCTTTTTAAGATAACGGTATCTGAGACAATACCCGCCAGCAGATATCTGGCAATCTTAGGCTCCGGCGTCTTACCGTGCCGCAGATACAGCTGGTACACAATGGTACAGGTACTTCCCAGCGGCTCCGCGTCAATAAAAATGGGCAGCTCCGTCTTTATGGCATCAATGCGGTGGTGGTCCACTATTTCCATAATATTGGCTTCCTCAATGCCCTTGATGCTCTGTCGCATCTCATTATGATCCATTAGAATCACATTATGCTTAGGTGCTTTAAGGAAACACCGTCTGGTGACATAGCCCAGATAGCCCTTTTCATCAAAGACCGCCAAACCGCGCTTTTTTGACATAGACAGCTTTTGCTTGGCATCCTCAAAATACTCTGTAGCGAAAATCTGCTCCTCCTGCTCACTCATGACCTCCTTCACCATAGGATAGCGGTCAATCCGAGGCTTGGCAGACATTTCCTTCATCACCCAGGATGTAATGTCATCCACGCTCAGCAAACCATAGAACTTCTCCCCCTGAAAAACCGGAATCACAGAGGGATTGGTAGTCTCGTAGGTAGCCGCTATTTCACTCAAAAGGGAGGTGTCCATGATATGATGTTCGCTGGTAAGCACCACATCTCCCACAGTAGGGTAGACATCATTCTTATAGGGTGGCGCTGTCAACTCCAAAGCCTCTAGGATTCCCTTTACATTGTCACTTAAATGCCCGCACCGAATGGCGATATACTGCCTGGTGGGGTCCAATTCATTTTTTAAGGCTGCGTAGGCGGTCACAGAGCAGATACTGTCCATATCCGGATTTCTGTGGCCTGTCAGATATACTTTTTCCATATAAATCTCCATTCTGCCGCCACGCGACGGCATTTATCGCGTCTAGGGTTGCCTGCACTTCCCCGATGCGAAAGTGTAGCTTTCTATTTACGCATTATAATACATATCATAGACAATATATCCCTCTATTCCCTTTAAGGAACCCGCGTAGGTTTCCTGACACATCATACATCTGGGCTCCTTCATGGGCCAGCCACTGGTTGGATAAATGTGGTATTCGGAGGAGGTTCTAAAGCCCACCTGATTGTAAAAGAGAAAATTCCCTTCCACCGTGACACCCTTATACCCCAGCTCCTTTACCTTTTCCAAGCCTAGCTTAAGCATGGTCTTTCCGACTCCCTGCCTGAAGTAATCCGCGTGAACAGACACTGGCGCAAGCATCACAATATCTGACTTCGCTTCGCCTCCGTGTCCCCCCTCTTTCGTGGAAGATAAGGGGAAGTGAGAAAACAGGAAATGCCCTACAATCTTTTCATCCAGCTCTGCCACAAAGGACAATTCCGGTATATAGTACTTGGAATCCCTAATTTCTTCCACCAAAGCAATAATATCCGTTCCGTCGGAATACTCAGTCCCCTCCTGAAAGGAGCGCAGGATGAGAGAGACAATATCCTTATAGTCCTTGTGTTCCTCCGGCCGAATTGTGACCCTCTGATTCATGCCCACCCTCTCAAATTTTCCTAAATAATCTTTCAAACAACTCAAAAGCATCTCGTGCATTTTTGCTAACATCTGTTAGTAGCATTATAATGAACTACCATTTCGTAAGTCAAGAAAAATAAGGGATACATACTGGTTTGCAACCGAGTTTGTACCCTTTATCTCTAAAGTTCCTTCCTATGTATCTGCTCCCACTGTCTATTCTCGCACCAATAAACAGTTTTCTCTGTGACATCAAACACCATAGATACCACAGTAGGACATACTTCCTGAGAAACTGCCTTCAAAATCCGGAAACAATCCTCTACATCAAAGTCATCTGATGCTTCTTCCAACATCTTTGTTGCTGTCTGATAACGATCCCAGCCCATCCATGGATGTTTTTCTGAATCCATTTTAAAAGGAGAAAAATTGGTTAACACCTGATACCTTGGCTTTTCAAAATATCGGTTTCCTTGCCCCGGAATTATTTGTAGCACATTCCCCTCCCGATCAGACAGAGCAGACATAAATGTTACCCCCGGAACACTAAACACCTTCTCTGTCTCCGCGATTTCCTTAATCTCCTGAAATGTCTTCTTTTGTAACAGCAAGTCAATATCCAGCAACAGCACATTTGTCCCTTCACCAGTGGGATTGCTTCTCTCATCAAAGGGATGACAGGTCGGCATTCCTACGAAATCCCCTCTGGAGTTTGCCCCAAAAAGAGGCAGCCACCCTTCCGTTTCATCATTGATTTCTATATATACTCCTGCCTCTGAAGACGAAACCCGATATTCCATCCCCAGAATATCCAGGTTCCATCCAACGATGGTCTTGTTTCTATTGGATACGATACTTGTACACATCTTAATCCCCCTCCTTTTCTCAGGCATATATAACCTGCCCACTCAAATTCTCTTCCATTTGAAAATCGAAATGCAATGGAAACACCCTTCCTACGGCCAATATCGCTCAATCATCCGCTCCATGTTCGCTCTTCCGACCGGATTCGCTGTGTGAATTGCTATAGGATAGAATGTTTCTCGCATAGCAAGATAATCAAGAATTTTGATGGCATCTCCGCCATATCGTGCATACTCTCCCAAATCGTGGTCTAAATCAATGAGTTTAATTGTGCCCCCATGTTTCTCAATTTCTTCTATCAGTGCAATTGTTTCATCCACAGACTTGGTTCCCTCGTAACCTGCAGGTGTGGGACGAACATCATCCACCCAAATCTTTACATCTTTAAAGCTTTCCATTTTCCCAGATTCCTCTCTTTCACGTCCTACTTTTGAGCTCCATAACAGAAACGCCATACAACATTTCTATGTTATTTTCGAAACGTCTTTCCCAATTGTCCTTGTAAAACCGACCTATTTGTCAAGACTATAAGTACAGTATAGCATAGGGCATTACTCCTTACCAATTAGTAATATTCAACCACCGGAGCGAAGCGTAGACCCGAACCCCGGGTT
>CAMAHO010000138.1 GCA_945834545.1 uncultured Lachnospiraceae bacterium
AAGTCACAAATCTTAGTAAAAGATAAGAATACTGTAGTAAGGAGATTCGAAACGGTTCCATATGAGGAAGCCTTGCAACTGTTGAGAATGTATCCACAGGCGGTATTGCTGGATGTCCGAACGCAGGCAGAGTATGAGAAGGATGGACTTCCTGGTGCACGACATGTTCCTTTGCTTAGCATTTTAGAGCATCCTGAGAAAATGGAGGCTTATTTAGACATTCCTATTATTTTGTACTGTGACCAGGGAGAGAGAAGTAAAATTGCTGCAGAGTGTCTGCTGCAATCGGGCTACCAACAGGTTTTTGTGTTGTTACGCTAGTTCCTGAAAGATACACAGCAAAAAGGGCATTGTTTGGAGGAAGAAATCGTGGTATAATCGTGTGTAGCCTTTTTGAGAGAGGGCTTGTATGAGGCTGTGAGAGAGTAATACTCGCATCAGTATTATATGAGAATGCGAGAGAATAATACTCGCACCAGTGTTATATGAAGCTGTGAGAGATTAACATTCACGCCAATGATCTATGAGATTGTGTGAGAAAGTAACATTCACATTAATGTTTTTAGGAGAGAGAAAGATGAGTAAGAAAACAACAGATGTTCGTACCTTACAGAAAAGTTATGCTGAATTCGCTGAAAAAGAGGTGACGGTATCCGGATGGGTCAGAAACATCAGAGATTCCAAGAGCTTTGGTTTCCTGGTGCTGACGGATGGTACCTTTTTTCAGCCAATTCAGGTTGTATTTACCCAGGAGAAAGTAGCAAATTTTGAAGAAGTCAGACATCTCAATGTAGGTGCCGCAGTTTATGTCACCGGTATCGTGACCCTGACGCCGGAGGCAAAGCAGCCCTTTGAGATTCATGCTACGGAAGTGGAAGTGGAAGGCATGTCCACACCGGATTATCCTATCCAGCCCAAGAGACATACCATGGAGTATCTGCGTACCCAGACCCATTTAAGAGCTCGTACCAATACCTTTCAGGCAGTCTTTAGGGTTCGTTCCCTTTGCGCGTATGCCATTCATAAGTTTTTCCAGGAGAGAAATTTTGTGTATGTGCACACACCTTTGATTACAGGAAGTGACTGTGAGGGTGCAGGCGAGATGTTCCAGGTAACGACCATGGATTTAAACAATGTGCCCAAGAAGGAAGACGGGACCATTGATTTTTCCAAGGATTTCTTTGGTAAGGCTACAAATCTGACAGTTTCCGGTCAGCTGAACGGTGAGACCTATGCACAGGCCTTCAAGAATATTTACACCTTTGGCCCGACCTTTAGAGCAGAAAATTCCAATACCACCCGCCATGCAGCAGAGTTTTGGATGATTGAGCCGGAGATTTCTTTTGCGGATCTGGAAGACGATATGATGCTGGCTGAGGATATGCTGAAGTACATTATCAACTATGTGCTTGAGAATGCACCGGAGGAGATGGAATTCTTCAATCAGTTTGTAGATAAGGGACTGTTGGAGAGACTGCATCATGTGGCAACCTCTGATTTTGGAAGAATCACCTACACAGATGCAGTAAAGGAATTAGAGAAACACAACGATGAATTTGACTATAAGGTTAGCTGGGGCTGCGACTTGCAGACGGAGCATGAGAGATATTTGACAGAGAAGATTTTTGGCCGTCCGGTATTCGTGACCGATTATCCAAAGGAGATTAAGGCCTTCTATATGAAGCTGAATGAGGATAAGAAGACCGTTGCCGCTATGGATTGCCTGGTACCTGGCATCGGAGAGATCATTGGCGGTTCTCAGAGAGAGGATGACTACGACACCTTAGTGCAGAGAATGCAGGAATGTGGGTTAAAGGAGGAGGATTACGGGTTTTACCTGGACCTTCGCAAGTATGGCTCCTCCCGTCACGCAGGCTTTGGCTTAGGCTTTGAGAGATGCGTTATGTATCTCACCGGTATGGGTAACATCCGCGACGTGATTCCATTCCCCAGAACCGTAGGGAACTGCGAATTATAATGGTAAAATTGGGGGACATTGGGGACAGGTCCATTTGACCCCCTGCAAGAAGAAGCATTAAAACAGAAAAATAACGTGTAGGGGGTCAAATGGACCTGTCCCCAATGTCCCCTCTTTCCTCACAAAAAAGGAGAATTACATAATGAGTAAGATTATGGTTCCTGAAGGGTATGTTTCCGCCCTGAATTTAAAGGAAACGCAGATAGCCATCAAAAAAGTAAAGGATTTCTTTCAGTCCCAGCTGACTGCACAGCTCAATTTACGCCGTGTCACAGCTCCGCTGTTTGTGGAGCCGGAATCCGGATTAAACGATAACCTGAATGGAGTGGAGAGACCGGTGTCCTTTGGCATTAAGGAGCAGGGGGATGCTGCCGTAGAGGTAGTGCATTCTCTGGCAAAGTGGAAGAGAATGGCGCTGGGCAGATACGGCTTCCGCGTTGGAGAAGGCCTGTACACAGATATGAACGCTATCAGAAGGGATGAGGATACAGACAATATTCACTCCATCTATGTAGACCAGTGGGATTGGGAGAAGATCATCACCAAGGAAGAGCGGAATGAAACAACCTTAAAATCTGTGGTAAAATCCGTATATGAGGCCCTTCGTGTGACAGAAAAATATGTGGCAAACAATTATGATTATGTGGAGTGCATTCTTCCGGAAGAAATCAAGTTTATAACCACTCAGGAGCTGGAGGACAGATGGCCGGAATTAGATGCACATCAGAGAGAATATGAGGCTGCCAAGGAATATGGAGCAATCTTTTTGATGAAAATCGGGGATCTCTTAAAGAGTGGCAAAAAGCACGATGGCCGAGCTCCGGATTATGATGACTGGCAGTTAAATGGGGATATTATCGTTTATTATCCGGTAAATGATATCTCACTGGAGCTTTCCTCTATGGGAATCCGTGTGGACGAGGACTCTCTTCGTTCTCAGTTGGAAAAAGCAGGATGCCCCGAGAGAGCAGGGCTTCCGTTCCAGAAGGCTGTCTTAGAAAAGCAACTTCCCTACACAATCGGAGGAGGTATCGGACAGAGCCGTATTTGTATGTTCTTCTTAAGAAAATGTCATATCGGAGAGGTGCAGTGTTCCATATGGCCTAAAAAGGATGTGGAATTTGCGGCCTCCAAGGGAATTACGATTTTATAAATAAGAATACTCCCGGTTTGGATTTGTGGTGAACATACCATTTCGAATTGGGACTGTGAATATGCTTCATGGAGAAAATGGATGGAGACAAAAGAAAAAACTTCGTTATTTCATAAGCTGACTTTGGTTTACTTAGGAATAGAGATAGGTGTGTTTCTTTTTGTCCTTCTGTCCATTTTTTTGTTTCCGGGAAGAGAACAGAGTGTGGGCTGGATGAAGCCCTATGAGGGAGAATGGTATCGGGTCTATGAGGATGGCACCAGGGTAAAGGAGGAGCTTCCTGTAGGAAAGGATGTGAAAAAGGGTGACATCCTGATGGCAGAGACGATTCTTCCGGATGAGATTGAGGAGGGAACTATCTTTGCGGTGTATGCCGGCAGGGATACCTTTATTACCATCGATGGGGTAGAGCGGGGAAAGTTTACCAACGACGCTAACCCCTTTCCGGGAGCCAATATCAAGACCACCTTATTGCAGGTTAGATTATTTAGGGAGGACGCCGGCAAGACTCTTCGGGTCACGAAGTACGAGACAGAGGGCTACATCTCCGGCCTGAATCGCATCTTCTATGGGGATTCTCTGGGAATCTACAAGTACTTTGAACACCGTTTTGGACTGCAGTTTTATTTTGCATCCTTTCTATGCATGCTGGCTTTGACGGTTACTCTTGCCAGCTTTTTCCTAATTGGAAAGTATCGGGAGTGGAGACAGTTTTTTGCCCTGGGTCTGGGCTTTGCTATGGTGTCCTTCTGGATAGCAATAGATGGCATGATGCCGGAGCTGTTATTTGGCCTTTGCTACATTGATGGTCTCTGGGGATATCTGACAGCTATGCTGATGCTGTTTCCCTTTGTCTATTTCATAAATACCCAGCAAAAGCAGCGGTATGAGAAAGGAAGTATGGCGGTTTCCGTCTTGATGCTGCTTACCTTCTTTGTCTGTACCTTCTTACACTT
The DNA here is from genome assembly GCA_945834545.1 of uncultured Lachnospiraceae bacterium. Lineage (GTDB taxonomy): Bacteria > Bacillota > Clostridia > Lachnospirales > Lachnospiraceae > Acetatifactor. The sequence goes on from CAMAHO010000138.1 coordinate 4,088, forward strand.
TACCGAGCGAATGGATTTTGAGGAAACCCAGCTGCCAATGAATGCAGTCCTAGGCATAGTGCTCCTGTATGTGTTGGCTACCATGCTCCTGGACCTTTTTAAAGGGTACTCCAAGGAGTATAAATATGTTGCAATAGGTATTCTGGGAATGGCAGTCTCAGGTGTCCTGGAAATGGTGCTGTTAAATTCCTTTAACGGAGTAGTGGATGGCATTATCCTGCTAAGCGGCATATACTTTATGCTCTTTTGCTTTGTGGCACAGGTTTACAAACAAATATCCGATAATCAGAAGAAAACTCTGGAGGCGATTCGGGCAAACGAAATGAAATCAGAATTTCTGGCAAATATGAGTCACGAGATTCGTACTCCCATCAATGCCGTGCTAGGGATGAATCAGCTGATTTTAAGAGATAGTCAGGATCCCCAGATACAGGAGTATGCAGCCAATATCAAGAGTGCAGGGGAAACTCTGTTGGGAATCATCAACGATATCCTGGATATCTCAAAGATTGAAGCCGGCAGGATGGAGCTGATGGAAGAAAGCTATGCACTGGATGAGCTGATTACAGATATCGTTACCATGATGGATATCAAAGCTCAGGATAAAGGACTTAAGCTAAAGGTCCAGGTGGATCCGAAGCTTCCGTCACACTTGTACGGAGACTGCACAAAGCTTCGTCAGATTGTAATTAACCTGTTGAATAATGCTGTAAAATATACTAGAAAAGGGGCGGTAGCCCTGCTCGTAAGCGGCGTCTGCCAGGAAAATCAGGTCGCATTAAAGCTGCAGGTTCGGGATACCGGAATCGGTATCAAGGAGGAGGACTTAGGACAGCTGTTCCAGAAGTTCAGCCGTCTGGAGCTGGGGAAGAACAGAAGTATAGAGGGAACCGGCCTGGGACTGGCCATTACACAGAGTATGGTGGAGTTTATGGGTGGTACCATTGAGGTAAAAAGCAAGTACGGGGAAGGCTCTACCTTTACAGTTTACCTGAAACAGATTGTGGAAGCAGGGGATCAGGTAGGAGAGAGAGACTGGCATAAGCAGATACATAAAGCTGTGGAGCAAAACCAAACGGACAAATTCACAGCCCCCAATGCCAAGGTATTAGTGATTGATGATAATAAGCTGAACCTGGCGGTTATAAAGGGGTTACTAAGGAAAACCGGTATGAAAATCGTCCTGGGAAGCAGTGGATATGATATGTTGGATAAGGTGCAGCAGGAGCATTTCGACATCATCTTCCTGGATCATATGATGCCGGAGATGGATGGAATACAGACACTTAAGCACTTTCAGAATTTGCCTGACAACAAGTGTATAGGCACGCCTGTGATTGCACTGACTGCCAACGCCATCAAGGGAGCCAGAGAGGAGTATCTGGAGGCGGGCTTTCAGGACTATCTGTCTAAGCCCATTGAAATGGAACTGCTGGTTCAGACCTTGCGTAAGTATTTGAAGTAACCCAGGAATCGGATTTTGAGAAGAGAAACCAATGGCCGGTAGAAGGGATTGTCAAGGGGAGACGCTATAAGGGGAGAGCATGGAAACGATTAAAAAAGAAATCATGAAATTCTTTGTGGGAAAAGAAGAGGTGGTAGATAAGGTATTAATTTGTCTTTTGGCAGGAGGGCATATTCTGCTGGAGGACGTGCCAGGCGTGGGGAAAACCACAATGGCTAAG
>CAMAHO010000139.1 GCA_945834545.1 uncultured Lachnospiraceae bacterium
GGGACAGATATGAGCAGCAATAAACCCCGTCCCTTAATTTTCCCTCGTCCTTCCGGTGATAATCCAGGGTGCCGGCTGCTGCGTGAAGGAATGATTGCTTTCCAGCTTGGATACACTAACCTGAATGGTGTCGATATCGGTGATTCCAAGAGGCTCCAAGGTTTTTTGAATGTTGGCTGCCACCTGGAAATCCAAGGTATAGATGACTACATTGAGGTTTGGATTTACCTTCATAAGAGCTGCCAGCTCCTTATCCATGCTGGCGGAAGCAACCATAAATACCAGGGAAGGAACCGGATTGGTGCGTACGATTTCGTCATCCACATGGTCCACAATGGTAATATTTTGAAGACCGAAGTGTTCTACATTGTCTAACAAAGTTTCTCTGTCATTTTTGGAATATTCCACTGCTATGATGGTGCCCTCTGCAGCAATCAAAGCAGCCTCTATTGCAATACTCTCCCCCCCAATGACATACATTACATCCTGGGGTCCCACCAACATCTTATTCAGAATAATGGCACGAATCTCACTTCCTACATAGTGGATGGAGCCACGGCGAAAGGCCTCATTGCTCATACCGATTTTTGAGGTGTTTCTGGCCTTGGGGTTTAAAATTAACATCCCTGCAGAGGCGTTGATTCCTCTGTCTATCATATCTTTAACCTGATTATGCAGGATTTCTCCGCTTGGGTCGGAGCCATTGTTGTACCAAACCTTACAGTCTCCCAGCCCTGCTGTCCAGAGACGATAAAAGATATCGTCGATGCCGGCATTGGTGAAAACCATGGTGGTCTTATGGGCTTCCACGGTTGGTATCAGGTTTTTATTCTTTTTGGTAATGTCGATAATTTTCACATGCTCTAAATCTAAGGTTGTATTTTTGGCATAATACTGAAGCCAAGATAAAATGACTTCATTGGTAAAAATTTGTTGCTGCATATGGGTAACCTCCGAATTTTTTTGTGTAGGTTCATTATAGCATTATTCTTAACAAAAAGCTAAGCAGATTTTAAGGCTCGTGCATTTGTACAAAATGCCTGAAAATGATTGACTTTATCTAAAAAAAAATATAAAATTAAACAGAGGTTATGGCTAAAAATATATAGCTTTTCTTGACTTGAAACATACATAGTGGGGTTACATGAATATGAAGGATGAAAAGGTAAAACAGCCGAAGATGAAGAAGGAAAAGACACCAAAGCCACCGAAGGCGCCAAAGGCACCGAAAACAGCGAAGAAGTCTGCTGTTAAGCCTAAGAAGGCAAAGGGAAGCAAGGGAATTAAACTGAATATCAGCCTGCAGATTGTTTTGTCCATGATTGCTGTGGTTGCCCTGATTTCCGTTGTCTTTATTTTTTATACCTTCCCTAAGTTTGAGTCAAACATCACGGATGTTGTGAAAAATCAGATGATGGATAAGGTCATGAGCGAGGTAGAAAGCATCACTTATCAGGTAGAAACCTTGAATTCTTCCCTGCGTGAGATTGAGAGCAATAACACCTTGATTACATCTCTGCAAAAAGGTTCTCAGTCGAAATATAAGGATTTCCTGGACACTCAGAAGGAAGAGCTGGAGATTTACAAGGATCTGGCATTGCTGTTTCCGGATGGCTCTGTAACCACGGCTACCAACAGTGACTATTACCATGTGGATTACATGAGTGACCCGGTGGTACAGCAGGTATGGGGTACCGGTGGTCAGATGATCTTAAGTGGCGTTATCAATGCCGGTTCCGGCGAAGAGACGATTATGAATGTGGTGACCCTGTCCAAGGGAGATGAATTTGCCGGAGCTATCATAGGTTACTTAGATTATACGTTGTTTGATGATATTATTAAGAAATGTAAGGTCGTAGGTGTGGATGGTCTGGTTACCAGACTTACAGATAAGGACGGTATTGTCTTTGGTTCCCAGGTGGATTCCGAAATCGGAAAGAAATCTGAGACAAAGATTATTACGGAGATTGTAAATCGTCTGGCAGCAGGCGAGGAGGTCACCGGAAACGGAAGAATGTATACAGAGAACGGCGAGAATCTGTTTACTACCTACTATGTAGTACCCAGTACCAACTGGATTATCACCTTAACTGCCTCTCAACAGCAGATTGTAGGTCAGGCAAAGATCATTGAGCGGGCAGCTATGATGATTTTGGGTGTTGTCATTCTGGTATCCATTCTTGTGGCTATCCTAATTGCACTTATCATTGTGAGGCCAATCAAGGTGACAAGAGATGCCTTAAAGACGATTTCTGATTTGGATTTCCGTGAGAATGCAAAGGTTCGAAAGTATACGAAGAAACTGGATGAATCCGGAGCTATGTGCCAGGCAATCGTGTCTGTGGCAGATAACCTCCGAGGCGAGATGCAGCAGCTTTCCGCTATGACAGACCGTATGGCAGACAATGCGGATGGCTTACAGAAGATTTCAGAGTCTGTTACCAACAGCGCACAGAAAAACACAGAGGACATTTCCGCAATCAATGATAACATTCGTGATACCGCTAAGACCTCTGAGGAGATAGCAGAATCCATTTCCCAGATGTACGGATTCACGGAGGAGATGAACAGTACGGCGGATGAGAGTGCTGACAAGACTATCTCCATGAAGGAAAGCGCTGAGAACCTTAAGACGACAGCAGAGGAAGCCAACAGAAATGCCAAGGTAGTCTTTGACCAGGTAAGAGAGAAAATGGAAGAGGCTAAGGTGCAGGCGAAATCCGTTGATAAGATTGGTACCTTCACAGACTCCATTATGGCGATTTCCAGACAGACTAAGATGCTGGCACTGAATGCATCGATTGAGGCAGCTAGAGCCGGTGAGGCCGGTCGCGGTTTTGCAGTGGTTGCTGACCAGATTGGAAACCTTGCATTGCAGTCCAACCAGTCTGCTGACAGCATCGCTAACCTTGTAGATGAGATTTATCAGGCAGTAGGGGCTTTGGAGAAATGTCTGGAGCAGAGCCTGGATTATATGCAGAGCCAGGTTATGCCGGATTACGACAAGTTTGCTGCAATCAGTGCGGATTACCAGGTGGAGGCTCAGAATCTGGTAGAAGCCATTGAGTTCCTGCAAAACGGTATTCACGAGTTCTCAAATACCATGACGGAAACCGTTAATTCCGTAGTAGGTATCAGCCAGATGTTAGGGGAGTCTGCTGACAGTGTTCAGAACATTAAGTCTGAAAATGACCAGGTGGTAAGCTTGATACAGGAGACCTATGAGTTAATCCAGGCAAACACAGAGCTATCTGCAGAGCTGGAAAATATGGTGAATAAGTATACATTAGTCTAAGTGTAATACGCAAGATATAAAGAATGGCTGCATCCGGGTGACTGATGCAGCTATTTCCTATTTCAAGGAATCAGTCTTGGGTTTGTAGGATAATTGGGTGTATTGGAGAGAGAAGAGGTTTAGGTTTTATGAAACATATTCCCAATATGATTACCGGATTTCGCTTGATAGGGGCTTTCATCTTATGCTTTATGGAACCCCTAAGCACTCCTTTTTTTGTTTTATATACTTTGTGCGGAGTCAGTGATGTGCTGGATGGGCTTCTGGCAAGGGGCTTTCATGTTACCTCTGTCAGAGGGGCATGGTTAGATAGCATAGCGGATTTGATATTTTATTTTGTTATGATTGTGAAGAATTTACCTATTCTTCTGGACATTTGCCCTGCATATGTGTGGTATGTGGTAGGAGTTATCTTATTGGTACGGGTGGTTTCTTATCTGACAGTGGCTATCAAGTATCATCGATTTGCGGCTATTCATACCTATGCAAATAAGGTTTGCGGAGTCGCTGTTTTTATCATTCCCTATATGGTGGAGCTGGATTTTAGAAATCTTTATTTCTGCATCGCCTTGCTGATAGCCCTGTTTGCGGCAGTAGAGGAGCTTTGCCTGCATCTGCTTGGTAAGCAATATGACGCGAATGTCAAATCGATTTTGACTTTAAGAAAGAAAATGAAATCTGAGAAAAGAACTGTGAGCAATTCATGAGAAAAGTATGGGAGCAGTATTTGAAAATTGCCACGCTTTTGTATCTTCTGTCTGTTTTGGTAGTTCTTCCCTTGTATTACGGAAAGGGCTATGACCAGATAGGATATGAAAAGGTTTGGCTATATCAGAAGATTTGTAAGGTGGCATTCATTACAGTGCTGCCTGTTTTTTTCATTGCGCGAATCGATGAAATCCTCCTCTTAATCAAAGCCCGGATATTCCAAAAAAGAAGCTTACAGGGGACAATATCCCCCTTGGATATGTGGGTTTTGGGATATGGAATCAGTCTGCTTCTATCCTTTCTGGTTTCCGATTATAAAGCATCCGTTCTGTGGGGCTATGAAGGTTGGGGCTTAGGAGCAGCGCCCCAATTCATGATGGTGCTTTCTTACTTTCTGGTATCCAGGTTTCTTTTCCGGGAGGAAGAGGGAGTTTGGACAGGAGTACATAAGGGGGTGAGGATTGCTATAGGGATTGCCACCTTCTTAGTGTATGGTATAGGTATTCTGAACCGTTTTATGATAGACCCCTTGGGGATTCAGAAGGAGCTTTACCGCTCTGACATGGTATATTGGGAAAAGGGAAATTTCCTGTCAACCATAGGAAATATCAATTGGTTTAGTGGGTATATCGTGGTCACATTGTTTGTGGCGATAGGAGTATTCGTATTTGTACCGATTAAGGACAGGGTGACCATGTGGGTGATGGCAGGCTTGTGTTTTGTGGGTTCTTGGGTGTTGGTGGTCCAAGGCAGTAATACAGGGCATATGACATTGGTCAGTATGGGACTGTTATTGGGATATGACACCCTTGTCAGAACTGAGAAGAAGCATACATTGGAACCCCTTAGGAAGTGGTTTCTGTTAGGGTGTCTGGTATTTGGCTGTATGTGCCTTAGCTATGTGTGGATTCATTTAGGTGGGGCCTTTAATTACAAAGATGGTCTGCTTCGACTGCTTGTGAATTCCCCCTTCCCCTGGTGTGGACTACTATTCTTTTTCTTAGGCTTACTGTGGATAACCAGGTTGGAGAAGAGAGAAAAGCAGCGGTTTCCCGAGATAATAGAGTTGGTAAGAAGGTTCGTTTTCGGTGGTGCTATTCTCCTGGTTTTACTCGTTTTGATCTTGATGATCGTGAAAACGAAAGCCCCTGATCTGCTTCCCTTTCTGCCGACGGAATGGTTTGTACTGGACGTCGCCTGGGGGAACAACAGAGGTGTTACTTTCTGGGCAGCCCTTTGCTGCTTTGATTCCCAAGATTTGCTTCATAAACTATTTGGCCTTGGGCCGGATGGAATGGTACAATACATCTATAGCTCTACAAATACCTGGATTCGCGATACAGTAGCAGCAGTGCAAGGCGACCTGTTGTTAACCAATGCCCATTGTGAAGTGCTGACAGTGTTAGTCAATCAAGGTCTGTTGGGGGCAATTTGTTTTGTGGGAATGCTAATTGAGGCTATAAAATCTGGTCTGAGCAGTGATGAAAGCTATAAGAATGCAATCGCTATAGGATTGTTAGCCTATGGGATACACGGTATCTTCAGCTTTTCTACCGTGTTAAATCTCAGTATTTTGTTTCTATTACTTGGTCTTGTAGGAAATCAAAAAAGGAATCCCCAAAGGATTCCCTAATAGTCGGCGTGACAAGATTCGAACTTGCG
>CAMAHO010000140.1 GCA_945834545.1 uncultured Lachnospiraceae bacterium
GTCGGCCTGCTTTGTCCTGCAGGTCTATTCTGTCCTGTCGGCCTGCTTTGTCCTGCAGGTCTATTCTGTCCTGTCGGCCTGCTTTGTCCTGTCGCCCTTTTCTGCCCTGACGCATTGGTGCCTTCTTTCGGTTGTGCCGTTCTCCCGGCTCCCTGTCCTCTATTTGCACTTGTTCTGCTCTTCTGTGCTTCCCACTGGATTTCTCCTCTAGTAGCCATATCTCATATCCTCTAAACTGTCAAATGATATTTTTCGCAAAGCATCGTCACTGTCATGACTATCAACAGATAATCTATCTCATAAGCTCCCATAAGCTTAAAGTCATCCTGCCTGTATACCTGCTTCATTTCTTTTACATAATCCGCGTCAAATACATTGTACTTCCGAATCAGCGTTTCATCTAAATAGGGTATGTGGTCGGAGGCCTTAATCATAGCAGACATTCCCGGTGCCTGGAAGGGGAACTTCTTCCTCTTTAGGATTTCCTCCGGAACGATGCCCTCTCCGGCCTTCTTTAAAATGTATTTTTCGTTGGAGCCCTTTAACTTATACTTGTCCGGAATATGGGTGACAAATTCCAGCAGCTCCATATCTAAAAGGGGATGCCGTCCCTCCACGGAGTGAGAGAAAAACATTCTGTCTCCATGCTCTAGGAGCAGATGGTCTGACAGTCGAAGCTTGTAATCAATATAAGAACGTCTCTTCTGGGTGCTCAGCCCCTTCACCCTTTCTACATTGATCGGGCTGTGGTCAAGGGCTGAAAATCGTCCAATCTCTCCCCGCAAATCCTGACTATACACCTTTTTGTGTATTTCCCGGATAGCAGGATGGTTTCTCTCATAACGAAAATATGGGTCTCCCCACAACAGCTCATTGCTTGCCAGCTCCTCAGGCGACATCTGGTCCTTCTGCATCCGCCTGAACATATCCACCATATAGCCCACATAGCCGTAGAAAAACTCATCCGAGCCCTGACCGGTCAAAACCGCCTTGGCAGGAGATTTTCGCACCAGGTCAGACAACAGAAAGGCTGCCACATCATAGCTTTCCTTCACGGCACTCTCCGCGTGGTACACCACCTGCTCAATATTCGCCCATATCTGTTCCTCGGCCACCTTGGTACAGTAGTGCTCGCTTTTCACACAGTCCCTGACGATTTTCTGGAAACGGCTTTCGTCCAGTTCTCCCTCTCCCACCTCAGCCGAGAAGGAATAGTAGCTGTTTAACAGAAACTTTCCGATGTAGCAAGCTACCACAGAGCTGTCCAGGCCACCGGAAATATAGAAGCCGATAGGCACATCTGCAACCAAACGTCTGCTGATGGCCTTTTTTAGCAGCTCTCTCAGGCGCTCTACATAATAAGCCTCTCCCAGGTCCTCATCCCGAGCGTCATATTGCAAATCCCAGTATTCCAAATCCTGAATGTCGCAGCCCTGGCGCAGTACCAGCATATGCCCTGCCCGCAGGGAGCGCACCGGGTCAAAGAAGGTCTCCGGGGAAACTACCCCGGGGAAGTTCATCAGATGGTCCACTGCCTTCAAATTCAGCTTTCTGGGGAAGCCCGGGTACTCTAATATGGCCTTGATTTCTGAGCCGAATACAAGGCTTCCTTCGTGAACTCCGTAATATAAAGGACAGATTCCAATCTGGTCGCGCACCAAGACCATCTGCTCTTTGTTGGCATCATAGATGGCCACAGCGAACTGCCCGTTTAACCGTTTGGGAAAGTCTAAGCCACACTCCTCATACAGATGCAGCACTGTTTCCACATCTGTCTTGGTTCTGAAAGAATGTCCCTTGGACTGTAATTCCTCACGCAGCTCCTTAAAATTATAAATTTCTCCGTTACATACCATCGTAATGGTCTTATCTTCGTTCTGGATAGGCTGCATACCGCCTGTAAGATCGATAAAGCTAAGCCTGGTAAATCCCAAAGCTGCCTTATCAAAGACCATGCTGTTTTCTCCATCCGGACCTCTGTGACGAATGGCCGTAAGCATTCCGTCCACCCATTCCTGTTTGGGCGCCGGCTTTTCCTCCAGATGAAAGATTCCGCAAATACCACACATACTTTTTCCTCGATTACTTCATATTATGTCAATTGCCTCGTACCCTGTACGGAAACAACTCTAAAACTGGTTGTAAATAAACTGACTGGCATCAAAGCCTATCCCATATGCGCCCCACAGCAAGACAAGGACAAACAGGCCAAACCAAAGCGCTGCACGAACAAAGTACGGCAAGGAACGAATCATCAGCCGCAGGCTCTTTTGGGTTTTCTCCTGCAGGAAGCTTACCGTAAACAGAATCAATACGCCGATTCCTATCACGATGTAATCTGTCACGCCGATACCCAGCTGCAACAGGGCTCCATTGGTCATAACCTCCCAGTTTCCCGTGGTGACTATGGACAACAGCATGCCCAGTGTGGTGCCCACCTGTTCAAAACAGTCAAACAGATTCAGCACACAGATTAAGAGAAAGGTTCGGAATATCTCAAACACCTTATAGCCTGCCTTGTTACTCCAGCTGCACTTCTCATGAAATTTAGCATACAGTGGTTCAAGCTCCTCTGATGCCATCAAAATCACATAGTTTAACAAGCCCCATACAACGAAATTCCAGCTGGCGCCATGCCAGATACCGGTTAAAAACCATACCACAAAGGAGGAAAGGTAAACCGGCAATCGCTTGCCCACCTTTTGACCAAACAGCTTCTTGGCCGTCTTTCCCACCTTTTGCATAGCCTTGCTGATGGATACAGGATAGAAAATATAATCTCTAAACCAATTACACATGGAAATGTGCCATCTTCTCCAGTATTCCTTTAGGGAGGTGGAGAAATAAGGACGGATAAAGTTCTCCTGCACCTTGATTCCAAAGCACTGGGCTACACCGATGGTAATATCTATTCCGCCTGTAAAGTCGGCATACAACTCAACGGTGTACAAGACCATACCCACAAGGGCATACGCTCCGTGGTAGGTAGCGGGGTCTGAGATAATTGTAGACACGCCCTGTAATACCCGGTCAGCCACAACCATCTTCTTAAAGTATCCCCAGAGCATTCTCTGCAAGCCCAGACTTATGGTGGACCAGTTTGCCTTAACCTCACCGTACAGGGTCTGTGACAAATCTCCGAATCGGCTGATAGGACCCTGAATAACCTGTGGGAAAAAGGAAATAAACAGTGCAAACCGAAAGAAATTCTTCTCTGGCTGTATGGTTCCTCTATGTACATCCAAAATATAACCTACCGCCTGAAAGGTGTAAAAGCTGATTCCCAAGGGTACCATCAGGTTTAAGAAGGAAAGCTGTGTTCCGCTTCCAAAGGCTGTAAATACACTGTTGATGTTGGCTATCACGAAGTTCGTGTACTTCGTCACTGCCAAAACTCCAACAACGACAACAAGGCATACAACAAGCCAGCGTTTTCGCTGTCTTGCCTGTACACCTTTATATGCTTTCTTAGCTTCTTTGTCTAACTCTTCCTTATGCGAAGCTAAATATTCTTTTTGCTTTTCAAAGTTTTTACCTATCTGACAGCCGGTTATATAGGTCACAAGGGTTGTCCCTAAGATATACAGGACATACCAGGGTCCGGCCGCAAAATAGAACAGGTAACTTCCCAACAACAGCAGCTTCCACTGCCACTTTTTAGGTAAACTATAATATAGAACCAGTAAAACCAAGAAAAAGCCTAAAAATTCATAAGATGTAAAAAACATTCCCTACTCCTTTTGGGCACCCGGCTACCTAGTCCTCCTGCAGAATTTCCTGTATCATGCTGTAAATAGCGTTGGCAGAATTAAAGTTTTCCGGAACAATCTTTTGTGCGTCAATAGTCACCTCAAACACATCCTGAATTTCAGAAATCAAAGTAACAATATCGAAGGAATCCAAGATGCCGTCGTCGATTAATCCCTCTTCATTTTCAAAATCCACCTCCGGATGAAGGTCTGATAAAATTTCAAGTAATTCGTCCATACTTCTCCTCTTTCTACTATAAAATATATGGGGTCGTGGGGTGACCATGGGGACAACGGGGACAGGTCCATATGACCCCATTGTCCCCCCTAAGCACCTCAACGCCACTCATTATAGACTCTTTAATGATACTCTGTCAATCTTTCCATTGGCTGTAAAAGGCATTGTTTCTAATTTCACAGTCCTGTTCGGCAGCATATACCGGGGAAGCTTGGTTTTCATAGCCAGAATAAGCTCTTTTTCGGACACATCTCCCACATAAAAGAGAACAATCTTGCTCTTTTCCTTATCATAAATACAGGCTGCCATCTTCACACCCGGAAGCATATCCACATTGACTTCGATTTCTCCGAGTTCGATTCGATGCCCCATGTGCTTAATCTGGAAATCTTTTCTGGAAACAAAATACAGTTCTCCGTCGTCGCCCCATCTTCCAATGTCACCGGTCTTGTAAATAAGCTCCGGATAAGACTGATTTAAGGGGTTTTGCACAAAGGCTGCCGCCGTTCTCTCCGGGTCATTATAATAGCCCAAGGTGAGCGCTGTACCTCTCACGCAAATTTCCCCCTGCTCTCCCTGGGGTACCAGCTTTCCCTCGCTATCCAAGAGCAGTATCTCCCTATTTGGGAAGGGATGTCCAATCGGGATAATGTCATCCTCCTGAAATTCCTTCTCCACTCGATAGAAGCAACACATACCGGTACACTCTGTAGGTCCGTAAAGGTTGGTAAAGGTTGCATTGGGCAGCGCTTCCCTCCACAGCTTATACTGCTTAATGGGAAAGACCTCACTTCCAAAGGCCACGGTATGCAGATACTCCGGCTTCACGGTCTTAAAGGTCCCGAAGGCGCTTATCATGGTTAAGGCCGACACCACCCAGCAGATGGTGTTAATCTTGTGCTCATTTAGATAATTTACAAGATTGACAGGAATGGAAAAACAGTTTTTGGGTATCAGATATGTAGTCGCCCCAAACTTCAAGGTAGGGTATATCTCCTTTAAGCAGGCGTCAAAATACAAGGGCGCCTGGTTTCCATAAACCGTATCCTCGTTAAAGTTCAGAATCTCTGAAAGCTGCTCAATGTAGTCTATAACCGAGCGGTGGCAAGCCACAACCCCCTTAGGAATCCCCGTGGAACCGGAGGTAAATACGATATAAATAGGATCTGTATCTAAGGCCTTTCTGTAAATCGCATCTACCGCCTCATCATTGACCGGTGTCTTTATAATATCCTGGTACAACACCAGCTCACAATTCTTGACCTGAAAGGTTTTGGCAATCTCAAGGGTAGACTCATCACAGATAATGACCGGTGTTTGCACATTATCCAAAATCAACTGGATTCGCCCTGCCGGCATCTCCTCGTCAATGGGCACATAGAAATCGCCACCCGTCACCGTTCCAAAGAAGGCTGCGATCTCCTGGGGGGACTTCCTCATAAAAATAACAACCGGTTTCCTGTACACTCCTCTATTATGGAGAAAAGTGCCTATGCTCCTGCTCTGCTCATACACCTGACGAAAGGTGAGACTATGCTCCCCATCAGAGTAGGCTATCTTATCCGGCTTTTTTGTAACAATCTCATTTAAGTATTTCAGAACATGATTTTGCATGGAATACACTCCTACATCAATTTATACTACACTTCATTGTATCTTTGAGT
>CAMAHO010000141.1 GCA_945834545.1 uncultured Lachnospiraceae bacterium
TTGTATGGATTTTCATCGTAATACGTATCTTCTAAAGGATACGCCGGCGTTCCAAGCTCCCGTCGGTAGGGTGCTAAGTCCATTCCCAAAAAGACATAGCTTAACTGAAAGTCCTTCCTATTCTCCATTATCGTAAGCAGCTTATCCTGTTCCAAACCGCCGGAGGCGTTCATGGTCAAGCGAAGGGTTTTGCCGCCAAAGCCCTCGTCAAACCACTTGGTTTCAAATAAGGTTGTCATAGAGGAACCCAGAATTACATTGTCATAATCCATGGTTTTAGCCATACCCGGGTTTTGACAGTACTGGTTCTCTATTGCATAAGAAAAATACGGTAACGGTTTATGATATTGAAAAAAAGGATCAATTAGTATTACCACTGCTGCAATTCCTAGCAATCCTCCCACTACAACACCGCCAAAGAGTAAAATCCATCTTCTATGTTGTGCCGAATTTGTCATGCTCATATCCTCTTTCTAAAAATTAAAATATAGGAAAACAGACACCCTGGAAAGCTTTAACACACACAAAATAAATACCAACGCCAAGCTAAGTGCTGACACATATTTGTATCGAATTCCGGTTATGATCTCCTTCGTGGATTTGCCAAAGAAAAGATACCCTAAAACAATCCCTATTAAGCTGTAAAATACGAGTTCATCTGTTTGCGTGGCTCCAATACCGAATACTTGAAAGCTTCTATGTATTACACCACTCCGAAAACAGCTGGTCAGCTCTACTAAGGGTTGACTTATCCCACCTGAAAAGAAAGCCTTGTATAGGCGCATCATTTGACTCAAATTCTCGCTTCGGAAGCCTAAAAATGCCAAGCTGACAAAAAGAAAGGTTGCGCATCTTCTGATAAAGATTGGTACCTTCACCAAGACAGGCTCCAGCAGATAATCATATATATAACCAATTCCGTGCATGATTCCCCACAAGACAAAAGTCCATTCTGCGCCATGCCAAAGCCCACTTAAAGCAAACACTATGAATGCATTTCTGCAGGTCATAAGCTTCCCCTTTCGGCTTCCTCCCAGGGGAATAAACACATATTTCGTAAAGAATCTTCCTAATGAGATATGCCATCTCTTCCAATAATCCCGAACACCTACTGCCCAAAAAGGCTTATCAAAGTTATCCATAATTTCAATATGGAAGAGATACCCGATTCCCTTAGCCATATCACAATATCCCGAAAAGTCTAAAAACAATTGCATTGAGTAGCAAATTGCAACCAACAGTACATTCCAACTATCCGGCTTCATAACCGCATCATATTGGAAAAACACTTCTACAGGTTTGGCTAATAAGTCAGCAAGCAGCACCTTTTTCGCCAAGCCTATGACAAAATAAGCAATTCCCTTTGCAAAATAGGAGGAATCAAATTGTCTTCTGGAGGAATCCCTGAATTGCGGAATCATCTCCTGCTGATTTACGATGGGACCCGCCACCAGCTGAGGGAAAAAGGATACAAAGAGCAAATACTCTCGAAGTCTTATCTCTTTACACTCCCCTTTATAAGCATCTACCAAGAAAGAGATTTGTTGAAAAGTAAAAAAACTGATTCCCAGAGGCAGGACAATTCGTTTCAGAGTAAAATCGCTGCCCAGCCAGTGATTCAGATTATCGAGAAAGAAGTTATAATACTTAAAATATCCCAACACCAACAGATTAAAGACAATCCCTGAAATACAGATCCATTGATTCGTCTTACGTGACATCAGTACATAGATCACATAATTAAAGGATGTACTAAAAACCAGCAAAATCACATACCAGGGATTGGTATACCCATAGAAGAGGTAAGATGCCAGAATCATAACCCAATCTGCCCAGGAATACCATCCATGTCTATTACAGGCATAATAAAGCATCAACACGGAAGGTAAAAATACAAATATAAAAATATATGAGTTAAAAAGCATCTTCATCTCTCCTAAATATAATCTGTTCTTATACTATCATAGATAAGGATGGTTTGCCATACCGAATGGCATTGCTACTCCTATAAAAGTAACAGTTCAGCCGTGCCATTCGCAAAGTCGCACCTTCGGTGCTTCCTCGCTGCTTCGCAGCTGGCTTTGCTCATTGATTGGCGCTTAGCTCATACCGGGTAACCCATCCAAATTTATGCAAGCATAATTTGGATGGGTTATCCGATATGGCTGAACTGTTACCAAAAAAAAGGACAGCAGCCTTACGACCACTGTCCCATCTTTGTTTATAAAGCTTAGCCCAGCTGAGCAGCAACCTCTGCTGCGAAGTCCTCGTTCTTCTTTTCCATTCCCTCGCCAACCTCGAAACGAACAATCTTGGTGATAACAAGGTCTTTGTTTACGCTGGTAAGATACTGAGCAACTGTCTGTTTTCCATCCTCTGCCTTAACATAGGTCTGATCAAGTAAGCAGATTTCCTTAAGCTGCTTGGAAATTCTACCTTCTACAAGGCCGGTAAAAATCTTATCTGCGGAGATAGTCTCCTTATCAGCCAATGCAATAGTTGCAAGCTCAGCCTTTGCTTCCTTGGAAAGGAAGTTAGGAAGGTAATTCATATTGCTCTTCTTCTCTTCGTAGATTGCTACATCCTCTGCACTCCATACACCAGCTACAGCCTTCTCGATCAGCTTATTTAAAATAGGCTTAGGAAGGGAGAAAGGATCATTTAATGCGCTCTCCAGGGTAATCTCACGAATCTTAGCAAGCTCCTCATCGGAGATATCCTTTCTGCTGATATACTGAGGATTCATAGCAGCTATCTGCATTGCAATGTTTGTAAGTGCTTCTGTTACATCAGCAGCACCGTTTGCTGCAACAAGAACACCGATTCTTCCGCCACCGTGAATATAGGAAGCGACACAGTCACCGGTAACCTTCTCAAATCTTCTGACAGAAAGCTTTTCACCAATAGTGAGTGTCTTCTCATCCAGCTCTGCCTTCATATCAAGGATCGTTACAACATCCTCACCATCTCCTGCCTTCTCTACATCAGAAGCAAGAGCCTTATCTGCTACATTCTGAACAAACTCCTGGAATACAGCATTCTTAGCCACAAAGTCTGTCTCGGAGTTTACTTCTACAACAACTGCTGTATTGCCCTGAGATGCCACTCTGGTGATACCTTCAGCTGCAATTCTGCTTGCCTTCTTCTCAACCTTAGCTGCACCGGACTTCTTCAGTACATCGATAGCAGCTTCCATATTTCCATCTGTTTCTGTCAGTGCCTTCTTGCATTCCATCATGCCTGCACCGGTAGCTTCTCTAAGCTCTTTTACCATTGCTGCGGTAATGTTTGCCATATTAATCTCCTCCATCAACTCATTATTCAAATAATCGGTTCCGATTAGGAAACTCAGAACCGATTACAGTGTCAAAAATTATTCAGCGTCTGCTACTTGCTCGATATCAGTTGCCTCTTCTGCCGCAACCTCTTCCTCAGTGTAAACAGCCTCACCCTGATTTGCCTCGATAACTGCATCTGCCATCTTAGCAACGATAAGCTTAACAGCTCTGATAGCGTCATCATTACCGGGAATGATGTAATCTAATTCTTCAGGATCACAGTTCGTATCACCAATACCAATCAAGGTAATTCCAAGAGAATGTGCCTCCTGTACGCAAATCTTCTCCTTCTTAGGATCTACAACAAAGATTGCATCAGGAATTCTGGTCATATTCTTGATACCGCCAAGGTTCTTCTCAAGCTTATCCCACTCTTTCTTAAGCTCGATAACTTCCTTCTTAGGAAGAACATCAAAGGTGCCATCCTGTGACATAGTCTCAATCTTATGAAGTCTCTCAATACGGGACTGGATTGTCTTAAAGTTGGTAAGCATACCGCCAAGCCATCTCTCGTTAACATAGTACATACCGCAACGCTCAGCCTCGGTCTTAACTGCATCCTGTGCCTGCTTTTTGGTACCAACAAAAAGAATGGTGCCACCCTGTGCTACGATTTCGGAGATTGCCTTGTATGCCTCATCAACCTTTCCTACAGACTTCTGTAAGTCAATGATGTGGATACCGTTTCTCTCAGTGAAGATGTAAGGAGCCATCTTAGGGTTCCATCTTCTGGTCTGATGTCCAAAATGAACACCTGCTTCAAGTAACTGTTTCATAGAAATTACGCTCATTTTATTCCCTCCGTTTGGTTTTTTCTTCCGTCACTCTTTCAAAACGGGAAGCGCACCCGCCTTTCTCCAAAGGACATCCTTTTTAGACACCACCTTTGAATAGAGTGGACGTGTTTATTAGCAACTACAAGATTTTACCATACTCCTATCATCAATGCAAGCCTAAATTTTCACGAAACCTAAGTCCTAAATTTTCACGAAACCTAAGTCCAAATCTTCGTTAGAACTAAGTCCGAGAATCTCGTTGGAGTTTGAGCTATCGATATACAAACATTCCTTCCTCCGAATAGACTAACTGATATTCGTATTTCTCCATAAAGTCAAATAACATCTGTCTTTTCATTGTGCCGGCATCAATTATCGTACCGGAAATCACAAGTGGTTTGTTATTTTCATCCATATTTTTCCCAACCAGCTGCAATTCTTCCCGTAGCTTTTCAGCGGAAAAAGAATCCAAATCCGGCCAGGTCGTTGACAATACCGGTTGTAAATCCATATAAAAGCTGATTGCAGGCACATTGTCAAATAAAATGACATTTTTGCCTTTCAAAGCATTATCCATCAGAAACTGATTCAGCCCATTCAGCTTTGTGGCATTCTCGGAATTGGTCCACATTCCTGCCAGCACTGCATTGTCTGTTACCTGGCTGTCTCTCTTTTCTCCACTGATACCATCCCGAAAGACAAAGGTAGCCCCAAACAGTACGCCCTGGGCAAAGGCAAGTACAAGAAAGACAGCACACAGAATAGGAACGGCCTCCACCACCCTGTTTTTCACAGCAAACCACCAGCGCCTGAGACATTCAAAGACAAAGGGAATCACCAAAAACAGATTATTCATGGGGGAATACAAATGATTGTTGGAGCCTAAGGGGGTTATCAGTATGATGAGACCTGTGACCATCCCCAGCATTCTAAAATCATAGTCCTTTCCGCCAAAGAACATTGCGTACAACCCACATAATCCTGCTACCATCAAAAATGCAATACCCACATGATAGATGCTGTCATAATTATAGTAGGTAAAGCGAAACATCCCCTTTTGATAGAGCACCAGCAGCATTACACAGCCCAGGAAGGCACATATCATGCGCTTAGCAAGCATCGCCTTCTCTTTTTTGACACAATATAACCCGATTCCTACTACCAAAAACGGAATTGCCAACACAAACCATTTCACATTATATAAATATAGGTCCACATCACCTCGAATCATCCCCAGTAGGCTATACCCCTCCGCTTCAGAAGGCATTGCCAGAAGCTGTGTGATACCGGAAACGTACTGCTTAGGTCCATACACAAGAAAAATTACCATCAGGATAGAAAGAACGCCTGCAGCATAGCCAGTTACGCAAAGCAAAGTGCTCCGCCTAGCGGTCTTAAGCGTTTCTCTTTTGAATAGGAATAGTATCCACAAGGCC